>RFJB01000094.1 GCA_003695045.1 Candidatus Woesearchaeota archaeon
AATCACCGGCAAGATGGAAAACGGCGAGATGAAACAAATGAATGTAAGAAGCAGGGAAAGCGAGCAGAACCTTCTAAAAACGCTGAAGCAGGATTCCAGATACCAGAAATTTCAGCAACAGTTGGCACAGCAGGGACTTAATGAAGGACAACCATCTTTCTCTTACCAGGGGAACACGACGCAGGTAAGGGTTCCCTTCACGCCCGGGAACTCGACCAACTCCACAGCGGAAATAATCGGAAGGTTTGAAGGCGGCGCGCTCAAGGATGTCAAGTTGCGAATGAAGGAGGAAGAAAAATCAAAAAGTTTTTCACTTAAACTTGCCGCTGCGTTGATTGCCCTTCTGATTGCGCTCACAGGCGCCATTGTTCTGCTGAAGAGAAAGCAGCATTCAAAAGACGAAGAAAATGTTCTGGCCGGTGTGAAAAAACACCGCGTGAAGATCGACTATGCCAGGGAAGCTCTCAAGATGCTTGCCCGAGCCCAGCAACTCTTCAACAAGGGCAAATTCAGGGAAGCATACGGCCTTTCCGCCTACGCCCTGAGGTTTTATCTTGCCGGAAAGCACCTCGCAGGTGAAGAAGGACCGGAAGAAATGACAAACGAAGAAGTTCTTTCCAAGCTGAAAAACTCAGGAGCGCTTCCGGATTCAACCCTGAAAGAAGTCAAGAAATGTTTTGACCTGTGCAACCTTGTGGAGTTTGCAAAATACACGCCGAACGAAAACGACTTTGAAAGCATAATAAAGTATGCCAAGAGAATTATCCGCTGAGATGCCTGTCAAGGGTTTCATTAACCATCCTGTCCGCTTCCGACTGATAAGAGTCGCTCCGCCTGACATTCTCAAACGATACGTTCCCTATTTTCTCAGCAAGCTCTTTCGCTTTCTCAAACAGAGGCTCTAAGTGCGCTGCCTTGACCTTGTATTCGCCGTTCATCTGCCTGACCACGAGCTCGGAGTCCATTATCACACGGACGCTCTCGGGCTTGTGCTTGAGCGCTTCTTCCAGCGCGATAATCAGGGACTGGTACTCTGCCACATTGTTTGTTGTAATGCCCAGATACTTTCCTATTCTGGCAAGAACATTTCCCATCTCGTCTCTAAGCACAACTCCTGCAGCCGCATGGCCCGGGTTTCCTCTTGAACCGCCGTCGCAATTGACAACCAGCTTCATTTCTAATCCTCTCCCCCTTTAATCTTGTTCTTCACTATTACCGCGAATATTGTTCCCAGGAACAGCAGGGCGAGCAAATTCGCAACAATGACCGGCAGGTCGCCCTTCAGAATCCCGTAAATTATCCAGAGTATAACGCCCAAATTCAACAGCAGGTACATTCCAAAAGACAAGTCCCTTGTCTTTCCCGTCTTCAGGGTTTTGATGGTCTGGGGCAGCCCTCCAAAAGAAGTAAGGAGAGCTGCTGTCAAACCCAAGATTGTCAGTTTGTCCATGGTGGCATTCGAAATCGAAAGTTTATTTAATAACTTTGTGCCATAAAAACATTGTTATCACTTTGAACTGCTCAAACCTTGGGCGTTTGATCCAAAGGGGAAGATAACATACTGAAGTGGTGGGCTCTTGGAGGAATACAACGACCAACTGGATCCAGCCAGCGAAATAAAACTGCGCAACAAGCATCTGAGAGAACTCATTCTTGAATCCTCTGACCCGTTAGATGTCAAAAAATACGCAGAAGAAACAATATCCCAACTCATCTTGCCGAATGATTCGCAGATTGTTCTTCCTGCCTCATCAAGAGGTCTGCCGATTCTCGCTATGGATTCTCTTAGTGAGCTCTTTTTTCCTTTCGTGAGTTCAGCGTTCTACGGCAAACCCTATGTGGACCTTCCTGAAGGCCAGATGCAGCCGCTTGACTATCTCACCCACCTGTTGAGTTCAAGATTTCCCCGCTCATCATTTTCAAACTTCCCCGGAAACAGGGATTTCATACCCTACGAAATTGACTTTCTCAACGATTACTCCGCAGAGGAACTTGTTCGCTCAGACGGAAACCTGAGGCCCGAATTTAATCTTCTTGTGGGAGAACTGTGCCTCTTCAATACATCAATCATACCATTATATCACGTGTTCGGAAGGAAGGATCTTCTTGATGAGAAGTATTACCGATACAGGGGCAGCAAGGCATACAGATTGGCATCCAAGGATGCGGCATTTCCAGAGAATTACATGTATGAATCGCTGGGCGGCAACTTCCGCTCATTTGAAGACGGTCTCCGTGAAGTAACAGACAGGATAATCTTTCCGTTTACCACTTTTCTTCTTGAGCACTACAAAGCTTTTAAGGAAGAAGCAAAGCGCCAGAGAAACACTTCATACAAACGCATAGATTCGCCTGACGGAAAGAGCATACGATACATTCCCCTTCCTTCAGGGAAGTCAGGAAAACTTCCCGGCGCCATGCTCTCTGAGAACTAACCGCGCAAGCGGACATTTTTCTGCTTTTGTTTTTCTTCTTCACCTGTCGACTTCTGCAGGTTTCAGTATGTGGCGCTTCCAAGAAGTCCACCGAAATATTTATTAATCCCTTCAAAATGGGTTTCTAAACAAGTGTTACTTTATCATACAATTAAAGCGGGGGTGATTTTGGGAATCTTGCAGACATCAGGCGTTCTCCTAATGTTCTGCTGTTTTCCTGCTGAAAAATCGCAACGAATTGTTTGCGGCAAGGCCAATGCAATTAAGACAATACAACAAAGACACTACAACAAGGAGGGATAAAATATGGGTGAAGAATCGGGAAGTGCAGCAAGCGTTGTTTCAATCCCTGACGATGAGCAGTTTGACGTTACCAAAGAATACTCCGACAAGGAGCTGGCGCTCATCGCGAACACTGTCAGGAAGGACATTGTGCGAATGCTTGCAGAAGCCAAGTCAGGGCACAGCGGCGGCTCGCTGGGTCTTGCAGACATTTTTACCGTGCTGTATTTCAGGGTCATGAAGCACAAACCGTCAGACCCTTTCTGGCCTGAAAGGGACATCTTCATACTCTCAAACGGGCATGTGGTGCCTGTCAGGTATGCTGTTATGGCACGCGCAGGATACCTTCCTGTGAAGGAACTTCTTACCCTGCGAAAGCTTGGAACGAGGTTGCAGGGTCATCCGCACAGAGGAGACCTTCCCGGACTTGAGACAAGCGCGGGCTCTCTCGGGCAGGGACTGAGCATTGCAGTTGGAGCTGCTTACGGACTGAAGATGGATGGAAAGCCAAACACTGTCTTCTGCTCAATGGGAGACGGAGAGCTCCAGGAAGGTTCCATATGGGAAGCAGCCATGGCAGCAGGCCATTACAAACTTGACAACCTCATCGGATTTGTGGACAGAAACATGCTCCAGATTGACGGCAACACTGAAGATGTCATGAAGCTTGAGCCGTTGGCAGACAAGTGGAAAAGCTTCAACTGGGAAGTCATAGAGGCAAACGGCCACAGCATAAAAGAAATTACAGAAGCATTTGAGAAGGCAAAAGCGGTAAAAGGAAAACCCGCAGTAATTCTCTTCCATACCAAAATGGGCAAGGGTGTTTCATTTATGGAGGACAAAGCAGAATGGCACGGCAAACCGCCAAGCATAGACGAGATGAAAAAAGCTCTTGAGGAGCTTCAGGAAACAGAAGAAAAAATCAAAGCGGGGGAGGTGATGTAAATGGACGACAAAGTAGTAAAGGAGATGAATCTTGTCCCCGCCGTTTACGAATGCGAATACGACAAGATTGAGAAGAAGCCCACAAGAGACGGCTTCGGAACGGGAACTGCAGAAGAAGGCCGCGAAAACAAAGACGTTGTCGTTCTCTGCGGAGACCTTGCCGACTCGACGAGAGCGTCGTGGTTTGCAAAAGAGCACCCTGACAGGTTCATAGAAGTCGGGGTGGCAGAACAAAACATGGTCGGAATGGCAGTGGGGCTTGCTCTTGTCGGAAAAATACCCTATGTCTCCACATACGCTGTTTTTGTGCCGGGCAGGGCATGGGACCAGATAAGAATCTCTGTTTCCTATGGCAACTTTCCCGTAAAAATAATGGGTGCTCACTCAGGCATCTCTGTCGGGCCTGACGGCGCAACGCATCAGGCGCTTGAGGATGTCGCCATAACGCGATGCCTGCCCAACATGACAGTCATTGTGCCCTGCGATGCCGAAGAAACAAGAAAAGCAGTGAGAGCGGCAGCCAAACTCAAGGGCCCTGTTTACATAAGGTTCCACAGGGAAAAAGTGCCTGTCATCACGACCAAGGACACTCCGTTTGAGATAGGAAAAGCGCAGGTTTACAGAGAGGGAAAGGACGTGGCAGTCATAGCAGCAGGCGTCATGGTGTTTGAGGCGTTGCAGGCAGCAGCCAAGCTTGCAAAGGAAGGAATTGATGTAAGGGTCATCAACCTTGGCACTGTGAAGCCCATAGACGAGGAGACAGTAATCAAAGCAGCGAGGGAGTGCGGCGCCGTAGTGACGGCAGAAGAGCACCAGGTAATGGGGGGCATCGGCTCTGCAGTAATGGAAGTCCTTGGAAAGAACGCTCCGGTTCCTGTTGAAATGGTCGGCGTCCAGGACAGGTTCGGCGAATCAGGACAGCCGGATGAACTCATGGAAAAATTCGGGCTCACTTCCAAAGACGTGCTGAAGGCAATAAAACGGGTTTTGGAAAGAAAATCCGCATGAACATCAACGAATGAAACGAGGCGATAGAAAATGGCAGATTTTGCTGAACGGCTTTCCCGACTTGGAACGGAAAACGCTTTTGTGGTTCTTGGAAAAGTAAAGAAACTTCAGGCAGAAGGAGTTGACATTCTCAGCTTCGGAGTTGGAGAACCTGAGTTTGACACTCCCGAAAACATAAAACAGGCAGGGATAAAAGCAATCCAGGACAACCAGACGCACTATGCACCCTCTGCCGGCATATTTGAGTTCAGGGAGTCAATTGCAAAGTACATTAGCAAAACAAGAAATGTTCCGGTCCATGCAGACAACATAGTCGTCATGCCAGGAGGAAAGCCGGTAATCTTTCTGACGATGCTCACCCTTCTGAATGAGGGGGATGAGGTAATCTATCCGAACCCCGGCTATCCAATCTATGAAAGCGTTGCCGAATTTGTAGGGGCCAAAGCAGTCCCTTACGCCATTCTTGAGAGCAAGGGCTTCAGCATGGACGTTGACGAGATAGAAAAACTGATAACGCCAAAGACCAAGCTTCTCGTCATAAACAGCCCTCA
>RFJB01000095.1 GCA_003695045.1 Candidatus Woesearchaeota archaeon
GATTTGCTCAGAACAGTAATCCGGCTGTCTGTGAGAGGTGAAGCTGAAGAGTTTTGAGCGGAGGCATTCTGACTGGAAGAGTTCTCGACAGACGAAGTTCCATCTGCATAGCCGGAAGAGAGGAATACAGCAGTCACGGACCATTGAACTGAAGCTGAGTCACCTTCGCCAAGGGAATCAAGGTGAATGTCCTGCTCCGAGAGGGACGCCTCTGTGTCTGCAGTGACAAAGCGGATTACATCCTGGGAGATGTTGGTTGACACATTAACGGTAAAGTTTGCAAGCGTCTCGTTGCCTGAAAGCGAGTAGTCCCACAACAGGTTGACAGGCGCAGAGTACAACACATCCATACTGGCGGGAGAAACGAGGGAGAGGTCTGCTGACGAGGCCGATTCAGACGTTACAACAGCCGCCATGAAAACCATAAGCGACAAGGTCAGGGCGAAGAGCAAACTGCGGGATTTTACCTGAGGGAACAGCGGGAAATCTGCTGTCTGTCCCTTGGTCCGGGAGGCGATTTTCATTGTTTTTTCACCTCCACAACTCGACGCTCCGCACTTTTCTTCCTGACGCTGTGAGGAACGAGTTCCTGCTCACGAGCGGCAAACGGAAACCCGTAGAGAGAAGCCACGACGCGGTTTGCCAGCTGGCTTATGTAAGAATAATGCCCCAAAACGATTATGGGCTCGCCGGCAGAAAGAGTATCCGTATGGCGGTTCTTTCCGGAGGTTTGTGATTTTTTTGACGGCCTTCCAGATAACACTCCTGAGGCAGCGGCTGACGATGCGAAGTGCGATATCACCGCGGGGAAGAATTCATCTGGAGAAACCAGATGAACAGGATGACTGCTGTCCTGCGAAACAAGCCCGGACCTGGAAGCGCAGGATGAAACAATATCCTGAAGTGAAGAACGGAGAAGTTCGAGTCCCGGCTCGGGCCAAGAGCTTGATTTGGAAGCGGAAGAGGCATGTCTTTGGAAGGGCGGACTGCCAGGGCTGTGAGGTTGTGCAACTATGAACACCTTTTTTTGGAAGATTGCAACAAGAGGAGATGGGGATAAGAGTGATGAAGAGTTGGCGGCTGCATCAAGTTCGGGAGCCGCTCCGGAAAGTTTTTTTGCAAGGATGTCCGGTATTGATTTGAGTTTGTCCAGAGACGCCATGCTGAGCGCTATCCGCCCTGCCTCGGAAGAAAGGTTGGCAAAGCAGAGGTGGGAAGCTCCTACAGAACGCTTGATAAGAATTCCCTTTTCAAACAGAAGCTGAATGTGAGAGTGAATGTGGGGGTATGGCTTGGAAAGAGAAAGAGAAATAGAGCGGATAGTCCTGCCTTGAAGAGGATTCTTAAGGAACAGGTTTACAATCTCCAGTTCGCTCTTGGGCAACACTGTTATCACGCAGACAATAAGGCGGATTGTTTCAAAGCAGCCAAACTGAGCCCTGTTAAATCAGACGGCAGGACACATGACAACCCTATCAGAGAATAGGAGATATATAAGTATATCTTTTTTCATATACCTTGCAAGACGGTTTGGCAGGAGATAGGAGAATGAATTCTGCCTTTGAAGACCCGCTCAAGAGTTCTCTGATTGATTATCAAAAGATTTCTGGTGTTTACAACAAAGCATGGCATATCCTGCGGTGCTGCGCGGAAAGGTGCATAAGAAAGGCAGAAAAAGAGCAGCACCCCCAAATAAATATATCATATTATATCTTGAAAGATATAATATAATTGCTGCCGGCACACTCTCAAAGCCAAAGAATATGAGAAAAAGCCACCCAAAGAAGGTTGATTTCTGATCGGGCGTGCTGAAAGGGAAGCGATACAAAAGATTAATAAATAAGAATTCAGCGGACAAACTTATACAGGAATGGAAAATCGCATGACGGGACAGAGGGGGAAGAATATGAAAAGACACAGCGGCAGAAAGGAATTCGCGCGCGGATTATTCCTATTGCTAATTCTGTCAGCAGCTGCTGTCATCGCTTCGGAAGCGGCGTCAGCGGAGAGCGTGATAGTGAATTCCAAGGACTGGCGCGATGTTTATGCAGGGTTGCAATACGCCAAGCTGAACGGACAGACAGCGTATTTCGTAAAGTCCGAGTCGCACGCTGTGTCCCTGCTGAACTTCTTGAATAACGATGAGAAATATGTTGTCCTGAACGGAGCGGAGAGCTTTCTTCCTGATTACGAATCCCTCCTGAAGGGCAAAGGGCTTGATGCGGAAGCCCTCCCTTATGATAACAACCTGAATATTGAACTCGCGAGAAAACTGAGAGATGAAAAAGGAATCAAAAAGTACATTATTGTGGACGACAGCATGGGATACAACGCAATATCGGTTGCGCCATACGCCAAGGTCTCTGAGAGTTATGTTCTGTTCGCAAACGCAGCCACCATAGATGATATAATAAGTTTCTTCAGGGAAGAGAGGCCCGAATCCGTCACGATTTACGGCCATGTGAGAAGGGAAGTCAAGGAGGCCCTTCAAGAATTCAACCCTGAGGAGATAAATGAAGGCAACAGGTTTGCCAACAACAGAGAGATAGTCAGAAGGTATCTGAAAATAAACCCGATAAACCAGACGCTTCTTACAAACGGGGAGTTTATTGAAGATGAACTTATGGAAGGAAAGAACCCTATTGTGTTTATTGGGCGCAACAATATACCTGATGAGACGAAGGAGTTCATAAAGGAGGCCGGCTTCAAGTATGCAGTTCTCATTGGAAACAACCTCATTCCCACTGCAACGTATGTAAAGCGCCGCCTTGACATCGCAGTATTTGTGAAGTTTGCAAAAGGCCTGGCGGGAACAGGAAACCCGAGCTTGCAGGACCTGGACACATTCCCTGTTCCAAGATATGCCATAGCGCTGGACATAAAGAGCGTGAAATACAATGTCCTGACAAACACTCTTGAGGTGACATACCAGAACCTTCTGGAAAGCCCGGCTTACGCAAAAACCACGATAACGCTGCTTGACAGCAACAAAACAGCAAGCGACAAGGAAGCAGTATTCCTGGACGGGTTCCAGGAGAAGACGGTTGCTTATCCTCTGGAGCTTGACGAAGCGGAAAAGAACAATCCGGGAATCGCATCGGCAATCATGCTTTACGGAGAAGATGAGGGTTCGCTTGAGTTTGTTCTGCAAAAAAACATGACAGTGAGCACTCTCAAGGTGCTTGACAACTCACAGGCAGAGATAATAGATGCCTACTATGACGTTTCTAACGCAGCATTTATAATCACCATACAAAACACCGGAAGCACCGATGTCTTTGCGAATGCTGAGATAATCGGGCTGATGGTAGACGGCGAACAGAAAAACATTGCAGGAAACAAAAATGTCAGAGTCAAGCCCGGAGAAGAGGGGCAGATTGCTGTAAGGCAGAGAATGACTGAGCTTGACCTCGCAGACAACCCAAGCATCAAAGTCAGGGTTTACTACGGCGAGAGGGAAGAAGGTCTGATAAAGCAAAAAGAGAAAGAGTTCCCGCTCAAAGTAAAGAAGAGCAACCTTCTTGTAATAATAGGAGCTTCGGCAGCGGTTGCAGTTCTTGTCCTCTGGCTTATCTTTGGAAAGAGGAGAAAAAGGAAGGAAGAATAAACATTCCTTCCTTCCCCTAACAAAGTTCTCAGCAGAGAAAGGTTTTGACCAGACAGAGTTCTAAAAACGAAGTGCGCATACAAAAGGCAACATTATAAATTATTTACTTAAAAAAGAATACTTATCCTGTAATAAAGCAAAACATGGCTTTTTTACTGAATATAACCCAAAGAATGAAGAAATCTTGAGAAATCTTTTTATATAAATACTTATTCTGTAATACGCATAAGGGCTTCGTGTGAAAAAATCAAATGAGGGCTTCAGAGACCAGCAGCGTCTCTGCCAGAAAAAAACC
>RFJB01000096.1 GCA_003695045.1 Candidatus Woesearchaeota archaeon
AATCTTGTTTTTGACTTTGCTATTCTTACTGCGTCAAAATCGCTGGTCTTACTAGAAACCAATTTTTATAGCACAGGGGGTTCAAAACTTAACTCTACTGCAGAACAGTATAAATATCGTAATGACCAGTTGAAAAAGGAAGGGATAAAATTTGTGTGGATTACCGACGGTCCAGGGTGGCTCACAGCCAAAGCATCACTTCTTGAGGTATTCAAACACAATGATTTTCTTCTGAACCTTGACTTTGTAAAGAAAGGTGTTCTATCGGATATACTTTCAATTTGATTTTCTTGTCACTGGTCTGTAGTTTCATTTTGTCTTCGATAGTCGTAAAACTTATTAAAAAGAACATTCAGAGAGTGGATATAACAAAAAAGAGGTGCTTGTCATGGGAAGATTTACGCTTACTGTTCTGTCCATAATTCTTGGTGCGCTGATTGCGATTGCATTCATTCTGAAAGGCCTTATTTCCATGAGGTACGAGAAGCTCAGAAGGTTGCAGGCAATCAATGCGGCGGCAAAAAAGAAGAAAGCGTCGTCTTCTTCCAAAAAGGCTGCCAGGAAAAAATCTTCTGCCAGAAAGACCTCTTCATCAAGAAAGAGGAAGAAATAATCATATCAGGAAATTCATAAGCAGGGTTGCTATTCCAAGGAATGAGAAGAAGCCCACAACGTCGGTGAAGGTTGTCACGAATATTGACGATGCGACTGCCGGATCGACTCCTGCTTTCTTAAGAATTATGGGGATTGCGGCTCCCACAAGCCCTGCCACAAGCATGTTCGTCATCATGGCAAGCAGTATGACAACCCCCATTGCAGGATTCTTCGTCCATAATGCTGCTATTACAGCCATGATAATTCCCGTGGCCATGCCGTTAATCAGCCCGGTCAGGCCTTCCTTCACAAGGACTTTCCGGTAGGAATCCTTGTGTCTTATCTCGTTCAGGGCTATGCTCCTTACTACGATTGTGAGCGTCTGCGTGCCGGCATTTCCTCCCATGCCAGCAACTATGGGCATGAATGCTGCGAGAATCACCACTTTCTGAAGGGTGTCCGTAAACAAAGACACGGTAATCGCGGCAAGGATTGCCGTCCCGAGGTTTATGATAAGCCAGGGCAGCCTTCTTTTTACAGAGCTGAAAAGGGGGTCAAAAACATCCTCTTCGGGATGCAGGCCTGCTATCCTGTACATGTCCTCTGTTGCCTCTTCTGTGATGACATCCATGACATCGTCTGCAGTGACTCTTCCGAGAAGAACTCCCTTCTTGTCCACAACAGGCAGAGCAATAAGGTCGTGCTCCTGGAATATCCTTGCGACCTGCTCCTTGTCCATGTGCGGGTCAACAGTCACGACATCGCGCTTCATTACGCGCTCTATCTTCTTGTTCGGATGCTCTGATATCAGGCGTTGGACTGAAACCACTCCCAGAATCCGGTTTCTGCTGTCAACAACATACACATAGTTGACCCCTTCGACCTCCCTCAGCTTTTTCTTGACATAATCCAGGGCTTCTTTTACCGTCATGCCTTTCCTTACAGAAACCAGTTCGGTCTGCATTAGGCCGCCTGCTGTGTCCTCTTCATACTCTATCAAGGGAGCAACGGCCTCTTTCTTCTTTCTGGACAAACGCTGGATTATCCTTCGCACCTTGCTCTTGGGAACCTCTCCCAGGATGTCTGCCGAGTCGTCAGAGTCAGCGCTCTGAATCATTGAAACAATGTACTTGTCCTTGAGCCCTTTCAGAATGACCCTTCTTGAATGGGAGCTTACCTCAAGCAGAACATCGGAAGAAACATTTGTGGGCAGGAGAAGGTAAAGCTTTATTTTATACCTGTCTGAAAGCTGGTTTATCAGCGAAGCGATTGTGGAAACATCCAGTTGGGAAAGAATCCTGCGTATCCTGTCCGTCTTTCCCTGGTGGAGAAGCTCTTTTATCTTTCCGGGCTCAACGTGCTGTTTCTTTATGTGCTTCTCCGTGAGGATGTGCGGCAGGATGTGGTGTGAATTGTTGTGTTCTTTTTTCTCTTTGTTCATGTTTGAATTTTGGTTTGGGCGGATTTAAATATTTTGGGTTCTTTCCAGACGGCTTGCTGCTTCTTTCTTCTTTTCACTTTCCCTTTGTGCTTTTGCCTTTTTGTACAAAAACACCTGCTTCCGGAATTACGGAAAACTTTATATACAAATATGTATACTGGTTTACTTCTATGTTCAGCAACGGATTTTCGGCATCGCCCGTTTCAGAGGGCATCAAGCTTCTCAGGAGGCGCTATCTGCGCGGCCCCTTCAAACCCCGCGCAATTCACAAGCTGGAGAACGCGTGGGAATACTTTAAAAATAAGTACTCAGGAATGCCTCTTGCAGAGAAGATTCTTGACGCTCTGCTATTTATTGCAGTGCTCGCATCAGCAATCTTCCTTCTTGCAGAACACGCGGTTCCGTTAAGGGAATCCACACGGGAGTTCATCCACCACGCCGACCTGATGGTGGGCCTTGTCTTTCTTGCAGACCTTGGCAGAAGTTATTTCAAAACAAACCACTGGGCGATGTTCTTGAGATACCACTGGCTGGATGTTGGAGCGGCCCTGATTGTGCTTCTTGCATTTTCATCCCTCTACTACCCTGCAATAGGCAGAATAAACTATCTCCTAAGAACCCAAAAGCTTCACAAGGTAACAAAGTTCTACCATTTGAAGCACGCAGGCAAGAATATAAGCTGAACTCTGATTTCTGCGCTTTTTACCCTGCTCTTTCGCAGGTTCCCATAGCGTCAGGATAAGTTTCTGAAATCCTACATGCAAAACCGGGAGGGCAGATGAAACCCGCAATGCCGCCGCAGGCATCAGCGCGCATCTTCGTTGTTCTGAAAGAGCACTCCCCCCTGTAGAGCTCCCACGCGTCGCACACCGCTCCTTCAGGCGATTTGCAAAGCCCGACCTCGCCCGCGCTTGTCTTGACAATAAAATACTCATTGCCCATACTGAGGCAGTTCTCTGCCGCAGGATTCGGAACAGAAACCTTCTCCTCATGAGCCCGCTGGCAGGAAGACGATGTCATAATCAAGAAAACGCCCATGAACACAAGCAATGTTATCTGGGCCCGCATGGTTTTCACCTACAATATCAGCCCGTATCCGATAAGGCGGAACCTGTTCCCTATGCGCCTGGATATGGTAACCCTGCTTCCTTTATCTGCGCACACCGGAAGCTTGAGGACGCATTTTATTGTGTTCTTCTTGAGTTCTGTCACAACGCCGACAGTGGCGGCTGAATTGACATTGAGCATAAGCACTTCGCGAAGCTTGATTGGCTCCACATCAAGGTCTTCTGCTGTTCCCACAACCCTGTCAAGCAGGTGCACTTCAAGTTCCAGAGCGTAGTGGACCGGCGGCAGCTTGCCCTTTTTTCCGACGACAGAGCCGGTCAGGGAATCGCTCTTCACGATTGCGGGGTCTAGCATGGTCTGAAGCCCGACAGAGCCGCCGGGTGTTGCCTTGTCAATAATCTGCCCTCCCGATGCAATCTCCTTGATTCTTGTCGTCAGGGGATGCCAGACCTTTCTGTTCTGTTCCTCGACCTCGTAGCCGGGCCTGATTTCTATCTCGTCCCCCTTTTTCAGCACTCCCCTCACAAGGGCTCCTCCGAGAACTCCGCCTTTGAATGAGTCAATGCTTGTTCCGGGCTTGTTGATGTCAAACGACCTTGCAACAAGGAACAGCGGGTCTGCCTTGGCGTCTCTCTTCGGAGTGGGAATGTACTTCTCTATTGCTTCAATGAGAACATCAATGTTCACGCCGTGCTGTGCTGAAATGGGAATTATCGGAGCATCCTTGAACTCTGTCTCTGCAAGAAACTTCTTTATCTCCTTGTAGTTCTTGAGGGCGTCTTCTTTTCCCACAAGGTCTATCTTGTTCTGCACAACGATAAGATTCTTTATGCCGATAATCTGAAGAGCCATGATGTGCTCTCTTGTCTGCGGCTGCGGGCATGTCTCGTTTGCTGCCACGAGAAGCAGGGCGCCGTCCATGATGGTTGCCCCCGCGAGCATTGTTGCCATGAGGGATTCGTGCCCGGGAGCATCAACAAACGAAACCGCGCGAAGCGGGGTGTACTCAACACCCTCCTGCTCTGCTTTCTGCTGCGTCGTGTATTTTCCATCCTTTGTCTTGACGAAGGTGGTGTCGGCATAGCCCAGCCTTATGGTAATTCCCCTTTTGAGCTCTTCAGAATGAGTGTCAGTCCATTTTCCGGAAAGCTGCTGAGTCAGCGTCGTTTTTCCGTGGTCAACATGCCCAACGAGCCCTATGTTAATCTCCGGCTGAAGCTTTTTTGCTTCTTTCTTCTTTGCTGTCTGGCTTTTTCGTGGCATGTTTATTCCGCTGGATTAACTTTCCTGTTCTGCCTTTCCGGCTTCGCCTTCCTGGGCTTCGCTTGACTGTTCAGCAGCTTCTCCCGAGGATTCTTCCTTGGGCTCTGCAAAGAGGTCTTCCTTTCCTTTCTTTACAATCTTGACATTTACCTGCGCTGTCTTTGCGTGGATGGTGGCAGGAGCAACCCTCTTTCTTGTTCTGATGCCCTTGCCTTTTGTTTTGTTTATCCCTACGCCTCCGACAGCGTATATCTTCTTCCTGAGCGTTCCGGGAACATCCTTTCTCATCGGGAAACCGCAATAATCAGAGCCGCCGGTAATGACAAATTCGTATCCGGCAAGCCCTACAAGGTCTCCCTTGAAATTGTCTCCGATGCTCATTCCTATAAGTGCGTCCGACTGCTCTTCAGAAAGAACTCTCTGAACGGTCTTTCCCGTCTTGGGATCGCTTATAACAAGTTTGAATTCAACCATTTGAACATCCTCCTACTGCCCATTATTAATTATAAACTGCATGAAGCCATGCCTTTCCCCGTCCTGCCTTTGTCCTGGTATGCGCTCGAGCCACGCATTGGACGCGGCAGGAAGAAGCTAGGTTGAGGATTAAGCTGTTATTTTTAAAGGTTTCGCCTCTCTATCCTCTATTCAGGCGTCTATTCCGCAATCGCAACGGCTTCTGTTCAGAATTCAGAACAGGGAATGTTTCTCGTCTGATTTCAGTGGGTGTACTGGAGCCACAGGACCCAAATTATTATCAGCAGGCCGAAGAGGGTAATCATGATGCCGGTTATCATGATGTCCTTTCGCGTGAAATGCTCCATTACAAGCTTCTGCCTCCACTGGTAGGGCATCAGAAAGTATGAAATTCCCACGAGCAAAATTGCGATTCCCATTGGGAGACCGAAAAGCGAACTGTTGACATTAAGAAGTATAGCCATGGCAAGGAAGATTCCCAGAAGAACGAGATAAAGGACATGAACTTCGTCTTTTCTGTGCGCGACCATTGAAACACCCCCGGTACTCTCCTGTTTGCTGCCCGCAGCATATTTAAGATTTATTAAGCATTCTGAAGTGGTGTCAGGGGAAAGGAATAAATATCCAGTCCTCTTAACACATCCTCATGACAACGCTTCACCTTCCGGACCACGATTTTCCCACGCACCTGGGAGTTTATCGCGGAACAACAAAGGTCACGCCCGATGTATACACGCGCTCTGACGGCTACAGAGGAATCCTGACAGGGACATACATCTGGACCAAAGGGCTCGTCAGCGAGGTTGCCCTGCCCATTATACGATACTTTGCCATGACCAATCAGGCGTTCTCTGACGAATGGCAGGGAAAAAGCACCCTTGAAGAACTTATAAACAGCAGGGACATGGCATCAGTTCTGAGAAAAGCATTCTTCAACAGGGAGTGGCTCGTCAGGAACGGCATTTACATCCGCGACGAGGACTTCCTCGTCATAGGGTATCCCTTTGTGAATCCTTCTTACGCTTCTCAAAAATCATGAACTCAAAGCCATGGTGGCGCTTTGATTCCACCGGTTCCCACTCCTTATCATCAATCTCGGGAAAAAACGCATCGCCCTCGTAACTGCCTTCAACGAGGGATATCAGCAGGCGATCGGCAAGGGGCATGAACTGCTCGTAGATGTTCGCGCCCCCGATTATGAATATCTCCCCTTCGTGTTTCTCAGCTTCATCCAGCGCTTCAGGGATGCTTCTGCACACGATGACTCCTTCGCGCTCAGGCATCGTTCTGGATATCACAATATTAGTTCTGTTCGGCAGCGGCCTTCCTATGGACTCAAAGGTCTTCCTGCCCATGATGACAATGTTGCCCGAAGTTATTCTTTTGAAATTCCTGAGGTCTTCGGGAATGTGCCACAAAAGCCGGTTGTCCTTTCCGATAACCCTGTCTCTGGTCATGGCTGCAATTATGCTGACTCTCTTTTTTCCTCCACCGGCACCTCCTGATGATGCTTCCGACATCAGACCGCAACCTCAAACTTTATTCTTGGATGCGGATTGTAATCCACAAGCTTTATGTCTTCAAATGTGAGGTCCCAGAACGGCTTGTCCGCAATCTCAATTCTCGGGAGTTTTCTGGGCTCCCTTTTGAGCTGCTCTTTCAATCCTTCAATGTGGTTAACATAGATATGCGCATCAATAATAGTGTGCGCAAATTCTCCCGGCTCAAAGCCGGTTTCCTTGGCGAGCATCATGGTAAGAAGCGAGTAGCACGCAAGGTTGAACGGGATGCCAAGAGCAATATCTCCCGAGCGTTGAGTAAGATGGCAGTTGAGCTTGTTGCCCTGCACCATAAACGCGAAGGTGTAATGGCACGGAGGCAGCCTGCTTTCGGCTGCATTGGCAGGGTGCCACGCAGAAACAACAAGGCGCCTCAGGTTTCTTGTTGTGGGGTCTTTTTTGATTTCCTTCA
>RFJB01000097.1 GCA_003695045.1 Candidatus Woesearchaeota archaeon
AATGCAAGAGGAAAGCACAACATAACACTGACAGTTACTGACGGAACAGCAAGCGACCAGGTAAACTTTACTCTTACTGTATACTACTGCGGCGACGACATATGCAACGTTGAAGAGAGCTGCAGCACGTGTTCTTCCGACTGCGGAGCGTGCGGGGAAGAAAGCCCGAACAAGATGGCAATAATTATCAGAGAGCGAAACTGCCTCAACGAAGAGTTTCCTGTTAGCGTCTACGAGCTTTACAACCGCGCCACCTGCCCGACCAAGGGCTTGATAATTGAAGGTTATGAAATCTGCGGGACTCTGGCTGATGTCGGCGTTTCGGTCTACATAAAAAACTCTGACGCCTACGAAGACGAAGAGGACAACTGGAATCTTACAGGTGAGTACTCAACTGACGAAAACGGAAGCGTGAGCTTTGTTCCGACAAGAAAAGGGATTTACAGAATTATGGCAAAGAAGAGCGGTTATCCTGACGCTTACGAATACGCAGAGGTAGATGAGTGCTATCGCGAGGAGGAAGTCAACGAGAGTTCCGCGCCGTCAGAAGAGCCGGAAACCCCGTCAAAGCCGGAAAAAGAGGAGAAGAAGGAGGAAACTCCGGAGATTGAAGAGCCGAACATAATAACCGAAGAAGAAGCGGGCACCATGCTTGCCATAATATACTATGTCATAATTCCCATTCTGGTTCTGAGCATTTTCTCGCTCGGAACTTATTATTACCAGACCGAGAAGGACAACAACAAGTACCTGCTGTTAATGAGGATATGGTGGAAGAAGCACACCAAGCTGGCAAAATTGTACATGGAGTATTATTATCACGAACTTTTGAATAAAATAAAGGGACCGGGCAAAAAATGAGGCGCATAGAACGGATTGCAGTGACGAGGGACGGGCATCGCTACTTCATCAAGGATAAAAAGAGCGATTACCACACCCAGTATGGAATAATAAAAGCGGAGGATATGAACAGAAACTCCTGCAAGACAAACACAGGCAAGGATGTTTTTCTATTTGCTCCTGCATTCAAGGATTTCTACGACAGAATAAAGAGGGGGCCCCAGATGGTCCCGCTTAAGGATGTGGGGCTGGTCATTGCCGAAACAGGAATGGGAAGAGACAGCATTGTTGTTGATTCCGGCTCCGGCTCGGGAGGAACAGCCCTTATGTTCGGAAGAGTGGCGAAGAAAGTGTATTCCTTTGAGATGCGGGAGGACTTTCTTAAGATTGCAGAGGAGAACAGAAGGTTTGCAGGGCTCAGCAATGTGAAATTTGCTCTTCATGACATTACCGAGGGAATTCCCGTAAAAAGTGTCGACATTGTGTTTCTGGACATGCCATCTCCCTGGCTTGTCGTGAAGCATGCGGAAAAGGCATTGAAGAGGGGCGGCTTTCTCGTGTCTTACAGCCCCACCGTGCCTCAGGTAATGGATTTTGTTGAGGAGGTCAAGTCCAGCGAAAAGTTTATAATTCTTAAGACCGTTGAAGTCGCTGAAAGGGACTGGGAAATTGAAGGCAGAAAGGTGAGGCCGAGAAGCCAGAGGATTGGCCATTCGGGCTTCATGACTTTTTGCAGAAGAGTGTGTTAAGGGGGTGGATGGTGTGCTCGCATATGTTTTGATTTCGCTGGGAGCAGTTGATGAGCAGGAGATACTTCAGAAGCTCAAGGAGATGGAAGAAGTAAGGGAAGCCCACGTTCTGTTCGGCGAGTGGGATTTGATAGCAAAGGTTGAAGTTGGAAGTTCTGAAGAACTCGGCGAGTTTATGATTGAGAAGATAAGAAAGCTCCCTCATGTAAGGCTGACTTCCACGTTAATAGCCGCAAAATGATGTGATGAAACGGGAAATAAGAGTTATAGGCATTGATGATGCTGCCTTTGACAAGTTCTCCCAGGAAAAGACAAGGATTTTCGGCGTTGTTTTCCGCGGGGGACTTTTTGTTGAGGGCGTTCTTTCTTCAGAGGTTGATGTTGACGGCGGCAATGCAACCAGAGTGATTTCCGAGATGATTCTTAAAAGCCATTTTCTGCCGCAGTTGAGAGCGATACTTCTGGACGGGATTGCTGTTGCCGGCTTCAATCTGATTGACATTCACGAACTCAACAAAAGAACGGGCATTCCCGTAATTGTGGTGATGAGGCGACTTCCAAAAACTGATGACATGAAGGATGCCCTGAAAAAGCTGGGCATGGAAGATAAGATTTCCCTGCTCGAGAAAGCGGGCAGGATAGCAAGAGCAGGAAAGGTCTTTATTCAGTTTGCGGGAATTGGCGAATCTGAAGCGGCAGAGATTGTTTCACTGACTGCAACAAGAAGTTTTATCCCTGAGCCGTTGAGAGTCGCCCACCTTATTGCGCAGGGATTTTCTCTTGGAGAAAGCAGGGGCGCTGCGTGAGAGGTTAGTTGTATTCTTTCCTTCTTGCGATGTGAGGAACCTTGAGTATTATGAACGAGAACATTGTTGCTATGAATGCCAGAGAGTACCACTCAAGACCAATGCACATTCCTATGGCAGCACTAAACCAGATTTCAGCTGCTGTTGTGAGGTTTCTTATAACGCCGCCTTCGCTTTTGAGGATAAGCCCTGCACCAATGAATCCAACTCCTGCAACCACATAGGAAGCAACCCTTGCGGGGCTGCTCGGGTCAAGAAACTGGGATGCGAGAGTGAAAATAAAGGAGCCGCCGATGACAAAGCTTGTTGTGCCGACTCCTGCCACTTTCCCCCTGTATTCGCGCTCTGTTCCGAGAAGGTATCCGAAGAGAAGCGAGAAAAAGAGTCCGACAAGAAATCTCGTCTCGAGGCCTGTGATGATGTCTCTGAGCATACTTCAGTTCTTTGAAGAACCAATATTTAAATCTGACTGTTCTGGCTTCAGGAGTAATACCACTTCTGGGCTGCCCTTTGTTCCCTGTCTTTTCTGCTGTCTTCCTTGTTTATCCTCGGCCTTTTTGATTCCATGTCCCTTCTGAGCGTTATTGAGAGCCGGCTCAGGAACCGGTTCATACCCTCTTCCATGGTGAAGGGTCCTTTCACGGCTCCCTCTTTCGCAGGAGTTCCTTCAAGAACAATGAGCGACTCTGAAAGATAGTCCACGAAAAGAAGGTCGTGGTCCACCACAAGGGCGCTTCCTGTTCTCGTTTCCATTACATCTCTTATCACTTTTGAAACGAGAAGGCGCTGCTCCACATCAAGGTATGCTGAAGGTTCGTCAAGGAGGTACAGGTCGGCTTCCCTTGCAAGGCATACTGCTATTGCTACTCTTTGAAGCTCGCCCCCGGAGAGGTCCGAGAGTTTTTTGTCGAGCAGTTCATGTATGCCGAGAGGCCTTGCAAGCTGAACATCATATTTTGATATGACATCCCTTGCAGCGCTTGCTACCGGTTCGTCTGTCGGCTCAAGATACTGGGGTTTGTAGGAGACCTTTACTTTGTCCGAGATTTCTCCTGTGTCCGGCTTCTGGACGCCCGCGAGTATCTTGACAAAGGTTGTTTTTCCTATTCCGTTCGGACCAAGAACTCCGATTACCTGGTGCTGCATTATTTCCCCTTCGTCTGCTGAAAGGCGGAACCTTCCCAGCTGGACTGACAGGTCTTTCCATGCAACCAGGCGCTCGTTCTTCTCGGAGTCAGCAGGAGGTTTTGCCATGAAATGAACTGCATGGTCTCTGAAGCGGACATTTTCTTCTTTTAAGTAGCCGGACAGGTAAATGTTTATTCCTGTCCGCGTCGGCTTAACTCCGGATACCACTCCGAAGGCACCCGGCTTTCCGTACATTATGTGAACAAGGTCGGTAAGAAAGTCCAGTATAATTAAGTCGTGCTCCACAACCAGAACTGCTGTTTCTTCTGTTGCAAGGCCGCGTATGAATTTTGAGACCTTTATTCTCTGCTGTATGTCAAGGTATGATGTTGGCTCGTCAAAGATGTAGACGTTCGCGCGTTTCATGACTGTTGCCGCTATGGCTATTCTCTGCAGTTCTCCGCCGCTTACTTTTGAGATTTCTGTGTCAAGAACATCTTTAAGTTCGAGCAGTTCTGTTATCCTGTCAAAGGAATCTGTTTCGTCTGCTTTCAGAAGGAGGTCTCTTACTGTTCCGGTGTGGGCTTTCGGAATCAGGTCTACGTGCTGCGGCTTGTATGCCACCTTTATTTCTCCTGATGCCAGTTTCTCAAAGAACCCCTGAGCTTCGCTTCCCTTGAAGAAGCCGATGAGCCGCTTCAACTGCTCTGATTTTTCGCTTCCTTGCGACTGCTCCTCCTGCGTGCTTCCAAAGTTCGGGATGAGATGCCCCGCGAGAATGTTAAGTGCTGTTGACTTTCCTATTCCGTTCGGACCGAGGATTCCGACGACCTTGCCAAAGAGGGGCGTGGGAAGCGAGTAAAGCGCGAAGCCGTTCTCTCCAAACCTGTGTATAGGGTCTCCCTCAGCTGATGTCGGGAGGTTTACTATTTTTATTGCGCCGTCGGAGTGTTTTGCGCATATTCCGCAGCCGATGCATGTTGCCTCGTCTATGAACAATCGTCCGTTCTCTATCTTGATGCATTCTGTCCCGGCGCGGTTTACAGGGCACAAACTCTGGATGTGCCTCTGCTTGTCTGCATCTTTGAGCTTGTCATTGTCCACTACTGCAATCCGTTTCATAATCCAGCAGAGAACATAAAGGGTTTATAAAGATTACATAAGGATAAGAAAAAAATACATAATAAGAATATTGGATTATACAAGTTCCAGGTACCGCCGTATCTCCCAGTCGGTTACTGCAGTTCTGAAGGAATCCCACTCTAAGGTTTTGGCACGGACATATTTGTTGAATGTCTGCTCTCCAAGAATTTCCCTTGCTATTGTTCCTTCTTTCATTGCCTTTACCGCCTGCCATAAGGAGTATGGCAGATATTCTATGCCTCGTTCCCTGAGCATTTCTTCAGTAAATTCAAAGACATCTTCTTCGACGGGTTCAGGCGCTTTGAGTTTTTCCTTTATGCCTTTCAGGCCTGCCTTCAGAAGAGCTGCGAATGCAAGATAAGGGTTTGCAGAAGGGTCCGGACACCTGATCTCCATGCGTGTGGACTGCGTTCTTCCTTCAGAGGTTCTGGGTATCCTGATAAGCGCCGACCTGTTTATTTGGGCCCAGCAGATGTAGGTTGCAGCTTCATAACCGGGCACAAGGCGCTTGTAAGAGTTCACAAGCGGATTTGTCAGTGCCGCTATTTCGCGTATGTATTTCAGCTGGCCCGCGAGGAAGTGATACGCTGTCTCGGAGAGGTTGTATTTGTCCGACCCGTCATAGAATGCGTTTTTTCCTGTTTTGACATCAAACAAGCTTTGATGGACGTGCATTCCGCTTCCGTTGATTCCTGCTATGGGCTTAGGCATGAAGCTGACGAAGAGTCCGTTCTGCTGGGCTATTGCTTTCAGAGTATATTTGAATGTCACGGCGTTGTCTGCTGTGGTAAGAGCGTCGCCGTATTTGAAATCTATCTCGTGCTGCCCTGCTGCAACCTCGTGATGAGAGGTTTCAACCGTTATCCCCATTTTCTGCAATGCAAGAACCATTTGTCTTCTTATTTCGTATGCCTCGTCCATTGTCAGGTCAAAGTAGCTCCCTTTGTCATGGGGCAGCGGTTCTATGTGGCTGTTTTCCTTTTTGAATATGAAGAATTCAAGCTCGGGTCCTGTGTTGTACACATACCCCATCTCCTCCGCTTCTTTCATGACTTTCTTTAGGATGTATCGGGGGTCGCCTTCAAACGGCCTGCCGTCAGGCGTGTAAACGTCGCATATGAATCTGCACGACTTCTCTTCGCCTTCCAGCCAGGGGATTACCGCGTAGGTTGTTTTGTCCGGAACAAGATACATGTCGCTCTCATGTATTCTGGTGAATCCTTCAATGGACGAGCCATCAAACCAGATGCCCTTTTCGAGAGCTTCGGGAAGCTGGCTGACTGTTATAGTCACGTTTTTTACAGAGCCGGTCATGTCTGTAAACTGTAGGTTCACAAACTTGACTCCGTCTTTCTCAACTTGCTTCAGAACCTCTTCGTTTGAAATCTCTTTCTTCATTCATGTCCACCCCGCTTCTTTCGGTTTCCAAAAAGTTCAACGAATGACTCTGCGAAGGAGAGATATATAACATTTTCCCGCACTCTGATTAACAAGTTTAAATTATATTCCAAAAGAAATAAATATTTGTTAATTCAGTTCAGAAAACCAGATAGCAAGATTAACAATTGTTAATGGCGTTTTTCTCCCGGAAGGCGCTTTCAGTCACAAACAAGGAGGGGTTTTGCATGGAAAGAAGCAAAGAACGCGGAAAAAAGGCACGCAAACGAATGCTGAAGGGCTCCGCCAACGGCGAAAACCTTGACAATACTGATGCGAAGATTCTCAGGGAGCTTCTTCTTGATGCAAGGCAGTCGTATCATGATATTGCGAAAAAGGTTGGCGTGAGTGCAGTTACCGTAATGAAGCGCGTCAGGAATCTTGAGAGAACAGGAATAATAAAGAAGTACACGGTGATGCTTGACTGCGAAAAGATTGGCTACGATCTGGGAGCGGTCATTAATCTTCGGATTTCCAAGGGCAAGCTTTTCATGGTTGAAAGAAAGATTGCCGCGGACCCGCACGTTACCGCTGTTTACGACAATACAGGGGATTTTGACGCCACCGTGATTGCAAAGTTTAAAAACAGAAGGGGCCTTGA
>RFJB01000098.1 GCA_003695045.1 Candidatus Woesearchaeota archaeon
TACATCGCCTCAAGGTCGGATATTTTTTTCTCAAGAAGTTCTATCTCTTTCCGGTTCTTCTGCAGCCGTGATTCAGTTTGTTTCTGGGCGCGCTCTATGCGTTCGTCCCTTGATTTTTCTATCTCATAGTACGACTCTATCTTCTCGTCTATCATGTCCAGCTTCTTCTTGAGAGCAGAGAAAGAGGACGACTGCTTTTTTTCTCTCAGGAGTATTTCTTCATCAAGCTCTATGAGCTTTTCCAGTTTTTCCTCAAGCGCCTGAATTGCCGACTGAAGCTCAGGCCTGTTTGTTTCTTCTGCAAGCTTTTTTACCCTCTCAAGATGCGTTTTTATCTCTTTTTTTGCGTGATTCTGCTTTTCTTTCTTTTCAAGCGCCTTCCCGGCTGAAACAAGAAATCGGGAAACGATGGAGGGGCTTACAGTCGGCATTTTGAATGCTCACTTCTTCAGGTGGAACAGTCCGCCTTTTTTCTTGTCAGAATCCATTCCTGCTGGCGGAGGAGGCATTGCCGGAGGAGGAGGCATTGATGACGCGTCGCCTCCCGGCATTGGTCCTGGAGGCGGAGGAGTTGGAGGAGCCGAGGGCGGAGGAACTGCAAAGGGGTCGCTGCCCATGTCAGAGTCCATTCCCGGCAATGGAGGTGGTGCAAACGGGTCTGGCTGCTTCTGCGGCTTTGGCTGCGGCTTTTCCTCTTCCTGCTTGTTGAGAAGGTCCGCTATTGTGACTATTCCCTGGGCTATCTTCTTGTTTTGTTCTATGACCGCATCCAGCTTTTCGCTCAGCTCTTTGAGCTGTTTGCCTGCGCCGCCTGTTTCTTCTTCTTTCATCTCTCTGCTTGCTTCTTTGAATATGTCCATCAGGTCTTTTATCGAGCCGGTGAGGGTTGTTATTGCAGAAAGAAGGTCGTTGCTTGAAGCGTTCTCTCCCAAAGGGTTTCGCTTCAGCTTTTCTATTTCTTCCTTGAGTTCCTTCAGTTCCTTCTGGGGAAGGATTGCATAATCATCATCCGCCATGGCATATCACCTGCTTAGAGTTCCGGATTAGTATGAAAACTTACTTTTTATTCTGGGACAAGTGTATAAATAGTTTTTGGTAAAAAAACACCGACTACGGAGTGGCTACAATGCAGTGCAGGTGCAAATACAAGAAGTGCCCTCCTGTAAAAAAGCAAGAAATATATTTCAAAGCATCAGAGGATGAGTTATGAGTATAAGATCCGAATCCGAGCTTCTCTGGCAGCAGTTAAAAAAGATGCTTTACGCGTTAATAACACTGCCCTATCACCTGATTGATGTTCTCATTCACCCTTCAAAGATGGCTGACAAGGTCGGAGCGGTGCATGAGTGGTTTAAAGAGTTCTTCAGATGGTTTTTTGAGAGCAGGGCAACTGCAACGATTATTCTTCTCAATGTTGCGGCATTCGCAGTTTCCATGACGATGTTCTCTGAACAGCAGTGGGAACGCTACATTCTTTACCCTGAAAGCGTGTTTAACGGCGGTCTTGTCTCCCTGGTAACATCAGCATTTCTTCATGCTGACGTCTGGCACCTTCTGGGAAACATGCTTGCGCTCCTGATTATGGGCAGAATTGTGGAAAAAGAGGTTGGAACGCTGGGGTTTCTAATAATCTATTTCGGAGCCATGGTAATAAGCGGAATCGGCTCCTCACTTTTTTACATCTTCGTAGCCAACACCAACATCGGCTCTATCGGAGCAAGCGGGGCAATAGCCGGAGTGACTTCTGCCGCAATACTGATTCAGCCGTTCTACCTGACTTATTTGGTGGCGGGCATTCCGCTGCCTGTTTCGGTTGTCGGGCTTGCGTTCATAACGCAGGATGTTCTTGCTGTTCTGAATCCTTTGCCGGGAGACAACATAGGCCACATAGCGCATCTTGCTGGCTACACCGCCACATTCCTTCTTGTGTTCTTCGTTGCGCAGGACAAGAGAAAACTCTTCAAGGGGCTGATTGTGAATGTTGCAATAGTGCTTCTGGCGCTCGCTGCATTCCAGCTCAAGCTGGTTTCTCTCGGAACCGGAATGATTCCATAAGGAAACAAAAAAGAAAAAGATTACATCATGCCTCCCATGTCCTGGCCGGGAGGATTTGAGTTGCTGTTTTCAGACGAGCTGCTTGCTGCTATTACGTCGTCAATGCGCAGTATCATCGTCGCCACTTCTGTTGCCGAGGACACTGCCTGCGTTTTTATCTGCAGCGGCTCCAGGACGCCGTTCTTCCAGGCATCCATCACTTTTCCTGTGAAGACATTAAGGCCCGCCCACAGCTGGCCCTTGTTGTGCGCGGCTTTAAGGTCGGTAAGCACATCTATCGGGTCCAGCCCCGCGTTCTCCGCCAGCGTCCTTGGTATTATCTCCATCGCCTGGGCAAATGCCTGCACTGCAAGCTGCTCCCTTCCTGAGAGTTTCCTGGCAAACTTTGAGAGTTCCAGCGAGAGTTCAAGTTCGCAGGAGCCGGCTCCTGCAACAACCTTGCCGCAGGAAATTGCGGAGGCAATGTCTCCCACTGCGTCTTCGATTGCCCTCTTGACTTCATCAACGACATGCTCTGTGCCTCCCCTGATGAGCATGGTTACTGCCTTCGCTTTCTTGCAGTCCTTGACATAGACCATGTCTTCATCTCCGACCTTGACTTCTTCTACTGCGCCTGCTGTTCCGAGGTCTGCTCCAGTCAGGTCGTCAAGGTTCGTGACTATCTTTGCCCCTGTTGCCTTGGCAAGCTTCTCCATGTCCGACTTTTTCACTCTTCGCACTGCAAAGATTCCCTTCTTTGCGAGGAAGTGCTGCGCCATGTCGTCGATTCCTTTCTGGCAGAGAACGACATTGGCTCCGGTGATTGCTATTTTTTCAACCATGTCGCGAAGCATGTTCTCTTCCATGTCAAGGAATGCCTGCAGTTTTTCAGGGTCTGTGATGCTTATCTTGGCGTCTGTTTCAGTATTCCTTATCTCGAGGGGAGAGTCAATAAGCGCTATCTTCGCATTTTGGACTACTTTGGGCATGCCCGGATGAACGCGTTCCTTGTCAAGGATTATTCCCTCCACAAGCTCCGAGTCGTCAACGCTGCCCCCCACTTTCTTCTCTATCTTTATGTCATCCTGGTCAAGGACATACTTTCCGTCTCGCTCCTCAATGACGCTTCTAACTGCTTTTACGGTAAGCTCTGCAAGCTTTTCCTTGGCTGACTCCGCGCCCTTGCCAGTCATTGCGGTTATAGCTATTCTTTTGAGTGTGTTGGTATCTTTTAGCGTGACATCCTTTGCCATCTTGTTGAGAATCTCTTCGGCTTTCTCAGAGGCAATCCTGTAGCCCTTTGCAATCACAGTCGGGTGAATGTTCTGCTCGAGAAGCTCTTCGGCCTGCTTCAGAAGTTCGCCTGCGAGAACGACAGCAGTGGTTGTTCCGTCGCCAACCTCGCTTTCCTGCGTCTTCGCGACCTCAACTATCATCTTTGCTGCCGGATGTTCAATGCTCATCTCGTCAAGGATTGTGACGCCGTCATTGGTTATGATAACATCCCCAAGGCTGTCCACAAGCATCTTGTCCATGCCTTTGGGTCCGAGCGTGGTCCTGACAGTTTCTGCGACTATCTTTGCTGCCTGAATGTTGGTTCGCTGAGCATTCTTGCCGTAGTTCCTCTGGGTTCCTTCTGAAAGGATGAAAATCGGTTGAACTGGCTGGTTTGTCATGTTAACACCCCCTGTCTCGCTGATAACTGCCTGAATAAGTATTCTGACGCCATTCAGCGGCAAACTCGCAATCCGAGAGTGCTATTTAAAGATTTCGGACTCCGGACACCACAAACAAGAGGGCAGAAGAGAGCAGAAGAAAAGAGTGCGGCTTCTTTCAGGGATACAAATGCACATTGTATGTCGAGATTACTGACGGCGTCACGAAGATTGTGCGGAGAGGCAGTCCCGATTTGGGAATTATCGTTATTCTCACTTCTTCATCTTCGCCTATGTTTCTCGGCGCCTCAAAGTAGAGCCGGACCACATCTCCTGTCTGTATGTTGCCGTTGACCCAGTTGCTCGACTTTTCCAGGTATTCTGCAACAAAGTAGCCCTTGTTGAGCTGCTGGGGAGTTACTCTGAATGTGACGCTCTCGTCTATTGCGGAGGCGTATGTTGTGGTGCCGCTTATAAGAAGGGTTCCGTATGTTGTGCCCCCATAGGTTATTGATGTGTCTACGGATATTGCTCCCGGAGTGCGAAGGTCTGTTCCAAGCGAAACCGGAACTTCCCCGACAGAACTGAGAATGAATATTGCGTGGGTGTTGTTGACAACAACATAGTCGTCGGAGGAGTCATCATCAAGGTCCTCGTTGAGTTTTGTTTTGTTCAGGAAGACAACAAGCTGCCCTGCGTTGAGCGTCCACGCAGAGGAGGTTGTTCCGCGGGTGTTTATGTATGCACTGTAGGTTCCTATCTGCGTTCCATCGTTACCAAGTGTGTCGGGAGCGGCAGAAATGTCCGCAATGCTCCCGTTAGGATAGTAAAGCGGAACATAAATCTTGGAGGAAGGATCCGAGGACATGTTAAAGGCAAGGTACTTTCCGTCATAGATGCTGGGGCAGAACCCTGCTCCGTCGCGGCAGACAATAACCATGTCTGATTTGTTGTGGTCCCCGTCTATGTCAAAGTTGAGGTCGTACCATGCGTTCCAGCTTACAGGAGCAGCATTTGTCGTGTTAAAATCTCTTATTTCGCCTATCTCCTGCGCAACCCAGGTATTGTAGCCCGTGTTTCCCTTTTCAAGGGACGCATCAGCCCCCCTGTAGTTGAGGGTGGCTGTGGAGTTGTAAGTGCTCATTGAGAGTATGAGCTGGGATAACTTTATGGGGTCCGAGCCCGGAGCAAGCTTAACAATCTCTTTGAAGTCCCTTACTGAGCGCTTTGTTCCGTCAGTTGCGGAGATGTCCACCACTTTCAGGGCGGTGGATATCTGCGCCTTCGCCTGGGCTCCCGTATCAATGCTTCTCTGCTGAAGGCCTCCTGTTGTTTGTATGAGAACTCCTGCTGCGACTGCTGCGACAATCAGCATGGATATGAATATGATAAGCGTTCCAACTCCCATTTCCCCCCTTCGGTCAATGACCGGCAGAATGCTCATGCGCACCACAGTCAACAATCACTTTACAAAGTATACCTGAATTGAGAATAGGAGTTTATAAATTTTTCTCCGGAGAAAAAGGTCTTGAACGAAAAAGCAAGAAAAGAGAAATAAAAAAGAACCAGCAGTGCTGGTTCAATCTTGTTTTAGCTCAACTGCGCATACACATAGTAGGACGCAACAGCCGCGCCGTTTGTGGGCAGCAATATTTCAAAGTCGTATGTTCCGCCGTCATAACCGGTTCCCGACTGGTTTATTATTGCGGTGTACACGCCCTGGGTGTTTCCGGTGTCCCAGAGGAACAATGCCTTGAAGTCGTCTATGTTGACTCCGGGCGTCGGACTGTTTATCGCGTTGCCTCCCACACTAAACGAAGCGTGCGTTATGTCAACGTAGGTTGAGGTAAGGTTTTCAATGGAGAACGCATTGTCCGCCATTCCGTTTGTATTCTGCTCGGTAAGCACGTTTCCTGAGACGGAATCGACAACGTTGCCCCAGTTGTTTATTGCGCTCCTCGCGAAGAAGAGCTGACCGGTCGGATTGTTGTTCGGCCATGAATAGAACGTGTTGGTTCCGTCACTTAATTCTATTGAAACGGTTGCTGTACCGAAGAGACCTTGCCAGAACTGCGTTTCAGTTGTGTCTGCAACTGTGAGTTGCGTCACGTTTCCTGCCTCTGCATTCACGGTTCCCGTTGTTTCGATTCCTCTGGAACCGATTATTGTTGTGGTCCCTTCAGAATCAGTTACGTTGCCAGGGACAGCCAGAGCTGCTCCTGCCAGCGCGATTGCCATAACGGCAAGCACGATAAAGGACTTTTTCATTCTCAAATCACCTCTTCCCTTCAAAACAGACATGACTCAATTAGCATCCTAAGAGCCAAGATGCTGATAACACATAACCAGAATACAAATAAGTATACTGATATATAAAGATTTCTAAAAAAACAGCAAGAAACCGGAAACACCACTAAAGAGTAAAGAATTTAAAGGTGTGTTTCATTCCACGGAATGAGATGGAACTGAGAGTGCTTTTGCTGGTGCCGGTTTACGGCATGATGGTCCTTCTGTTGGGAGCCCAACTTTTAGATATTGCGGAGTCCGCAAGCGCAAAAACAGTGGCGTTTGCAAGCGACATGGAAGCTGCAGTAGATTGCGCCATGCGGGCAATACCCCTTCAGGAGTGCAGCCCAGGCATATTCTCGCACGACTTCAAGCCGGAAATCAACGGCACGCTGAACGCGACAGAGGAGTTCCTCAGGGCGCTGCATGCGAGAACCGGAGGGCTTGACGTGAGTGTGAACGAGACAGAAAACGCCACGATAGTCGTGATAATAAAAGAATAACTATAGTGCTTCACTTCTTTTCTTCCGCGTTCTCCTTTATCTGCCGGATTCTCTGTTCTATTTCGGAGAGTTCCTGCTCCGGCGGCTTGTGTCCGTGGTGGCTGCCGTGACGCGAGTGCGCAGCTGACGAATGGCGATGGTGCTCACCGGCGCTTCTGGTTTCGTTGAGAATAGCTCTTATCTTCGTGCTTGTATCTGGTTCGGTTTCCCTCTTGAGGTGCTTTATTCTCCTCTCCAGTTCGGAAGCGCGCCGCACCTTCTCCGTTCTCCTGCGCTTTGAAACAACAAAATAGATGACAGGCAGGAGGACTGCGACAGACAGCCCCAGGATTTCAATAAATCTTGTTGAAGAGAATTTCATATCAGAACGGACAACATTCTCCATGACAAGCGTTTTCATTATCATGCTGGAGGAAACGCCGAACACCTGGGGGAGAAGCTCTATGCCCGCGCGCTCATTGGTCACATAAGTAACAGTCCATGTGTCAGCCGGCGGTATTTCATCAATCTTCCACACCCCTTTTGAGTAGGGCTGTTTTGATATTTCCCTGAAAACGTCAGATGATGCAAGGTACTCTTTGAGGACGACATCCTTTATTGGAGTTTGGCCCATGTTCATAACATCAATCTTCACCACAACTTCGTCATTTATTGAATAACGAATTGTCTTCTGGATGTAAATCATCTTTTCAGGCACATACTGCCTCACGAAAGGAATTGTCTGCGAATACAGGGTATCCTCGGAAAGAACGAGCTTCGCCGCGGGAAAGTAATCCAGACCTATTGAGATGTTGTCCGAATAAAGAAGGGAGTATCTCATGATTAGGGGTTTTTTGGGAGGAATTTTCACATGCCATGTCGCGTTCGTGCCCGAAGAATTGCCGGGCAGGGAAGCAAACTGGAATCCCGAAGGGATTGAGTCGTACAGCCAGCCCTCGCGTGTTTCAAAACCGAGATTTGTCAGAGCAATCTCGACCTCTGCCGTGTCGCCCGGCTGGAACACCGTCTTAGAAACCGACTTCTGAATGAATACCGGCTGTTCAAGAAGGGAGATGTTTGTTCCGTTTTCAAGCGCTTCAACTTCCTCGCCCTCAATAAGAAGAACGTCCTCCTGCGTGAATCTCTTAACAGAATTGCTTCCGGTAATTATGACGTCAGGTATGTATACATCAGAGGAAAGCCAGTAGACCTCTCCTTCAGAAGCATTCGTGTCAAGCACATCGATGTCATAGATTTCTCCCGGCTCAAGCACCCGCTTCGGGAAACGCTCATTCGGGAACTCCCATGTTGCGAGCCACCCTGTAGTGTAGTTCTGATTCGGGTTCATTCCCGCTGTCTTGATTATCCTTATTCGTTCTATGTAATACTTGAAGGGTGTGGGGTTGGAAAGGACAACCGTAACAAGCCGGCCTTTTCTGCCGGTTACGTTCTCCTTTTCAAGATTTGACTTCTGAAGCGACCCCATCAAGCTTGAGTACAGGCGTCCCTCTTCGGTCCCGTAATGCTTTCTCAGAAAGCGAACAATTCCTGATTCAAAGACGCCTCTGCCCGGGTCCATGGGGTCTACAAGAGGTATGCCAACAATCTTGTATTCAAAGGAGATGTTACTCATCGGGGGAAGAGAACTCACAACAATCTTGTCCACATCAATGTAGTGTGTGCCCGAGGTTTCAACAACAGTCATGGGATAGAGGGTAAATGGAAGAACGACATCATAAAGCGTGACATTGGAAGGATTGATAACCCACGCTGTTCCGTTCACATTGGTGACAAAGTAATTGTCATAGTAGCTGATTATCTTGCCGCGCTCATCAAAGCGAAATTCAACCTGGACCTCGGCGTGCGCAGACAGTGATGAAATGAGCAGCAGGGAGAAGAATGAAAAGAGAAGGGCGGAGAACCGCACGGTTTTGGAAAGGCGTGCTGCAAGAACTGCGGACATGCTCCTATGAAAGACGCCTGAAAGAGAGATTGACATCAACATCACACCTACCAGCGTCGTTTGAGAAGTATAATAAACATTGCAAGGAGAAGTGCTATCAGAACCGCCCAGAACAGGTTTACCGCTCTTATGCCGAGCTTGGGAAGGGGAAGGGGAGAGTACTCAAACTCCAGCAGATTGGCATTTTTCCATTCTATAACTCTCTGGCCTTCCTGTTTTGAGACAGTCGCATTGGGGGCAAAAGTAACCTTGTATTTCTCGGGAATGTGGAATCTCACAACTTCCGACTGTCTGGGAATGGTTGTTTCCTCAATCGGAACATTGATTTCATAGAACAACAGTCCGCTTGGCTCAAACGGCATGTCGTAGGAAACATACAAGTCGTAGTGAAAGCCGGGAAGGAGCGGGTCCCATACGCTGACAACAAGGTCTGTTTCTTTCTGCCCTTTCAGAACCGTCGTGGTTAATTTGGAGTGGTAGGCGTTTGATGCCTCCACATTGTCTATGGAAGGGCCGAAGAATTTGCCTTTCTTCTCCTCTCTCAACTTGAAGTGAAGTTCTCCCGGAATGATGGGGTTTGGGCCGATGTTCTTGAGGCGCATAGAACGTTCAATATGAAGATAACCGTCTTTCAGCGTGAGGTCTGTTTCGTACTTGCTGAAGGCGACAACTTCGGCGCGGGCAGATATGGAGCCGAGCGAGAGGGACGCCAAACTAACAGACACAATAAGAAATGCGAGGAAGAGCACTGATGACAATTTTGGCCTGAAAAAGTGGTTAAGTGCTATTAAAACCCCCTCTTTTTTTTTGTGAATGATGAGACATCGGGAAGCATATCCCTGCTGGATTTCGCACGAGACCGTGCGGATATGCATCGCGGATAGCGCAGCAGCAACGCAAGGATATGAAACCGCAAGCAAAAAAGAAGGGTCAGCAAAACCCTTCATTTACTTGCCCTTCAGTTTGTTTATCGTTTCGGATATCTCTGCCTGTCTGGAATGCCCCTTGTCTTTGTGTTGCGCTACTGTGTCCAGTTTCTTATTAATTCTGGAAGTCATTAATAAATTTACTGCATTCA
>RFJB01000099.1 GCA_003695045.1 Candidatus Woesearchaeota archaeon
CTCCCCTGCTATCCTGTATATTGCGGGGGCTATTTTTTGTATTGTTTTTGAGCGGAACACGGCTTCCGTGATTGTTCGCAGTGCCCTGCTCCTCACTTCTCCGGATATGTTGTACTTCACGCTGTAGTCAATTTCAAAGTCGGGATTCACCCCTATGAATTTGAGAATGTCCTTCATGATTCCTGCCGGGTCTTTCTTGAAGTCCTCAAACAGGTAAACCCTTGTTTCGGGAAAGTTCTCAATGAAGTCCTTTACCTGTTCGTAATAGAATCCCATCTGGGTGTATCTCCATCCCAGTCCGGCTCCTTTCTTTATTCTCTCCTTCTCTTTCTTGATTGCATCTTCAAACGGGAGTTTTTCCCGCCCCTCCCTTCTGAGGTGGTAGTATGCCGAGTAGGCTCTGTCAACAGGGTTTCTCAGAATGATTATTATCTTCACCTTTTCCGGCTTGGGAAAGTATTTTTTTATGTTCTTGATGGTGTTCTTGTGGTAGAACAGGTAATCAGGAGAAACCTCGCCTATCGCCTTTTCGTTCTTGACCTTGCTGAACAGTTTTCTGTACTGCTCTATGGTCCGGACCATGTCCTTTTCGGTGACATCTCCTGGTATTTTTCCCGGCTTCGCCTCTGAGAGAAACCAGCACTCTTTTCTGTCCGGAAGGTAAACTTCGGGGTGCTGTCTGAGATAGTTGTAGATGGACGTTGTCCCGCTTTTCTGGGCGCCGACTACGATGAAATTCGGGAGCTTGCTGCTCATAGCAGGCCCTTCTCTGCCGCGATATTTAAGCTTTTGTTTTTCCCTCCTTCCGCAAACCTTAAATACTGCCGTTCTGCCCTTCTCCGAGGGGGTTTTGTTTGCGAAAGAGCGCTCTCTGGAAAAAGTTCAGGTCATGGTGGAAGTGGCATTACCTCGCTTACATAGTCGGCGTTCCGGTTCTTCTTTTGTCCCTGTTGTCCTTCTGGGTAAGGCCTTCATTTCTTAATGTTGCTCTCATTATTTCTTCTTCCCTTTCAATGATTGGCGCGCGCTTCAGCATTCCATCGCTTCTCTTCCTGCCCTACATTCTCACCTTGGGTGTTTTCATAAGAATTCAGAATCTTTCCCTGCTGAAGTACCGTTATCCTCTTGCGCTTGACCCCTACTTTTTTCTCCGCTTGGCAAGAACATATCTTGAAACCGGCTCTTTCCCCTCTGTTGACATGATGCGCTCCGCACCTCTTGGAGCTCCGTCAGGCCCCAACTTTTTTGTCATGACCATTGTCTGGACGTACAAGGCCCTTCAGGCGTTGTTTCCCGGCATCACCCTTGAGCTTGCGGACATCCTTCATCCTGTCATTTACTTTGCACTGGGAGTCGTTGCGTTCTACCTGCTTGCCCGGCGGGCTTTCAACGCAACAACAGCAGTAATAGCCGCAATTCTTCTTTCTGTTCTGCCTTCCTACCTTTACCGAACCATGGCGGGCTTTTCCGACCACGAGTCCATTGCCATGATGTTCATGTTCTTCTGCTTCTGGGCGTTCCTTCCGCTGACTGGAAAGCACGTCAAAAAGAATTACCTGTGGGCTGCTGCTTCCGGATTTTTTGCAGCCCTTGTGTTTCTTTCCTGGGCTGGAGGCTCAAAGCTTTTGATGACCGTGATTGCGTTTTACGCCCTTGTTTCTTTCGTGCTCGGCATGCTTGACATTCACAGAAGCCTTTATCTGCTTGTTTTCTCCCTTTCCTATCTTGCCGTTCTGTCTTTGTGGAGCCCTTCGCTTTTCATTTCACAGCTTTCCAGCATTTACTTCCTTCCGGTCATTGCTTTTTCCCTTTACGGAATCTTTCTCCACTTTGCGCTTCCGCGTTTTTCCTTTATTGCAAAGCGCTTTAATGCCCTGCCCGGGCATCTCTCTCTCACAATCTTCCTGCTTGCCGCTTCCTCGCTTGCGTTTTCTGTTGCTTTTGGTTTTTCCTTCGTGTGGAATGCAGTTGAAAAGCTCCTCTATTCCGTGTTCATCCCCCTCGGCGCCGGCAGGTTGACTCTTACTGTTGCCGAGAACAAGGTCCCCTACCTTCGCGACTGGCTCGGCCAGTTCGGCTTTTTCTTCTGGGTTTTTCTTGCAGGCGGACTTTATCTTGCCCACTCTCTTTCCGCGCCTCTCTCAAAGGCAAAAAATCAGAGTGCAAAATGGCTTATTCCGCTTTCTGTTCTGGCAATGGTTCTTTCCTTCATTCTTGCCAACAAGGACCCTTACTCTGTTCTCAACGGGACCAGCATTCAATCATTCATCTTCTTCGTTTCCTCATTGGTAATCGGCTTCGGCATTCTCGCCTACCTCTCCTTTCTTGCCGGAAGGGAAAAATTCAATCTTGACAAGCTGAACGGAAAGTGGCTTTTCGTTCTTGCCTGGTGGCTTGCCATGATGCTTTCTGCAAGAGGAGCAGTCAGGGTTTTCATTGTTCTCGTTCCTCCCGCTGTGCTTGTCGCTTCTTATCTGATTTCCTCGCTTGTTGAGAAGGCGGTCAGCATTAAGGATGTTCCCGGAAAGGTGTTTTACTTTATCATCGCTTTCCTCCTGTTTGTTCCCGTTGCTTTGCCGGCTTATTCCACCTCTCTGCTTCAGGCAAAATACACGGGCCCCGGATTCAACCAGCAGTGGCAGCTTGCTGCCGACTGGATTAAGCAGAAC
>RFJB01000100.1 GCA_003695045.1 Candidatus Woesearchaeota archaeon
GGAATGAAATCCCCCGCGGCTGCAGACGACGATGACGCTTTGAGCGAAACAGATAGCGACGGTTTCGCCGGAAGGAAGGTTATTGTTTTTTCCTGTTTTTGAATGGAAGTTCCCGACTCGTCTTCATACTGCATCTGTATTATTATCAGAAAGTCCTCCTCATGCATAACTCTTTCTGAAGAGACCTTGAAGTCCAGAACGTTTTCTGTTTCCCCGGCACCTATCCTGGCAAGAGAAACCTCCGTGGCTCCCTTAACGTCAAGCGTTGGCGGAATGAATGCTTTTACTTTTATGTTTGTGTAGTTTACCGCATCGGGGTTGGAGACAGACGACTTTATCCTGATTTCTTCCCCCGAGTATGCCCTTGTCGCAGAAAAGGATGAAGAAAGCTTCAGTGTTTTTCGCGGAACGACTCGCAGAGTGAGAGAGCCCTCTTTGAATATCTTCTCTCCGTATTCGGTGAAGGCAGTAACATTGTAAGAGAGCGGGAACGATTTTGTGGTGTTTGACTCCGGCACGGCGAATGACACGTCCAGCGCTTTTCTCTTCCCTCCGGGAAGAACCTTCTCTATGTAACCTTCAGGAGAGAAGAAAAGGTCCGTCTTGACATGCGCGGTAACTTTTGTGAGATTGTAAGATTCCGAGGGATTCTCAACCCAGAGGGAGAACTGCTCGAACGAGCCGGAGGGAAGCTGCTCGTTGTTTGACAGGCTGGACTCCACTTCAAGCTCGGGGCTGTTGACTTTTACCTGCAATGCTGAGATGTCTTTTGAATACTGCTCGTCGTTCTGCTCGTAGTTGTATTTGTAGAGAATGCTGAAAGTTCCCGAGTGCGTAGCAAGCAGGTCGATGAATGCCGTGTCTGATTCGCCCCCTGTGAATGTGTCGTCCTGCCACCGGAGGACTGTGCCTCCCTGCTGGCTGCTGTCAGCAAAATGCGAGCTGGTTTTGACAACGCGGAAGAAATGGGGGGTGAAAACGGAGAATTCTGTGAGTGTTGCTTTCTTTTCCTCCTCGTTTGTGAGAGTGAAAGAAATTCTCACCTTGTCGCCTATGTTGAGGTTGGACTTGTTCAGGGATACTTCAGCACTGAATATGGGGCTGACAGTGAAGCTTAATGTTGAGGAGTACTCTTCCTTTTCAGAGTATCCGTCGTTGTATTTGACGACTGCTGTTGTTTCGAATGTGCCGTCGGCAGACGGAACAAATGAGTACTCGCACTCGTGCCCTTCGGAATCGTCTGCGGACAGCTTTCCCTGCCAGGTGATTGCATTTCCGTCTGCAGAGCAGCCCTTTGTGTGAGTTATTGTAAATGAAGACGGCAGGTTCTGGAAGAGTTCTGCCGGGTCAATGTCGTAATCGCCTTCGTTGGTAAGGGTTATTGTGACGTCATATTCCTGGCCCGCTGTAAGCTGGCGGTTGTCGGCCGAAATTTCCACTTTGGGTTCTGGCATGAGACGATACACTGACACTCTTGCGGGTCTGTCTGAAGAATGGGTTGAGTCGTACTGTTCGTAGCACGCCCGGAGGGGTATGGCGTCCTCGCATGAACCGAGAGAAACAACCCTGGTAAAGGAGGGCGCCCTGAGAATTATTTCGCTGTCATCTTCGGAGAGGGTTATGTTCATGGAGATATTATCGATGGACAATGAATCGCCGCTTTGTATCCATCCATCAAAAATTTTAGTTGCCGCTGCGGAAGGATGCGCCGAAAGCGCCGCCATAAATATGGATGCGCAGAATAAAAAAAGAAGTCCTGAAAAGTTTTTTTCATGAGGGAGCGATGCCATTTTGTTGCGTTTGACCTTCTGCAGTTGAAGTGTGAATAAATTGTGAAGGCGTTGCCCTGCTCACAGCTGGTTGCAGTGCGGGAATATCAGCCCTGCGGCTCAGCCCTTTCCGTCACTTTTGAAATCGCAAGGTCGATGAAAGACGAAGGCATTCCTTTCACAAGCTTGAAGGAGATTGTTTCGGGGATTACCTGTATGGTTCCATCATGAAACGACTCGAGTATGAATGCAGGACCTTTATTTTCTATTGCAAGAGAAAGGACAAGACCGAAAATCTGGGATTTGAACTCTGCATCCGAACCGAGCTGGGAAAGGATTGATTCTCTGAGTTGGGGGCTCATCTGGGAGATGTCGCCGAGCAGTTTGGGTCCCGCAACATCGAGAAAATCATCTCTGGGCGAGGAAGATGTGATAAATGACTTTACCTGTTCCTTCGGAAAGCCGATGTCCTGGTAGGATAGTGTCTGGGGAACCTGCGCGAACAGCGGCTCGAGATGGAAGATGAGGACTTTGTAGTAATCGCCGCCGCCGGCAAAAGTGAGATTTTCAAAGGAGGGCGCGGACTTAACCGCGTTAAGGTCTTCCTGATTCAGGAATTCCGCCTGCCCCTGGGAGATGTCTGTCACAGAGAAAGCTGCAAGAATATCCGCTTCGGAAGGGACGCTGGCTGAATCGAGAGGTGCACCCGACTGTGAGAGCAGGAATAGTTTTTTCTCTGAAAGAAATTTCTGCTGCAGGTCCTTAACATCCTGATATGTGAACGCTGCAAGAACAACCACCGCAATTGTGAGAAGGGTTGAAGCAGCAAAGAATGCTTTCGCAAAGCTTCGCTTCCATGCATATACCGCAATGAATATTATGACCCACGCGATTGCTGTAATGACAAGATAGTTCAATGCAGACACCTCTTTTTTGCAGCGGCTTGTATTCTCCCGCCAGAATAAGTTTCATTGGATGCTCAGTATAAATAATTTTTTATTGCCGCTTGATTTTTTGCTGCCTGCCATGGTTTCCGCTGCGCGCGTATGCGCAGAATGCCCTGATGGGGCAGCCCTCGCAAAGCGGTTTGGCGGTGCAGTGCCGCTTCGCGTGTTCAACAATAAGCGCGTGGTATTCATTGTAAAGCTGGCTTTTTTCAAAGCCGGCATCTGAAAGTTCTTTGTGAAATGTTTGCTGGAGGGAATCATAATCTTCTTCCTTGTTTATGACGCCCAGACGGGAGAATATTCTTCTTGTGTATGCGTCAATCAC
>RFJB01000101.1 GCA_003695045.1 Candidatus Woesearchaeota archaeon
CCTGAAGACGGCGAATCAGGAAGAGTTGCTGCACATCCTGTTTTGTTCATGCACGACGGCAGGTCATACGACGGAAATCTCAAACCGAGAAAAGAAGGAAACATCGAGCGGCTTCTCAAAATCCAGGAGTTCACGGATGACACAATCTTTGTTGTTCCAGTCACAGAAACCATTCTGTTCAGCCCTGAACAGGACGCATTTCCCAAGCTTCTTTCAATGGACAAGACCAAAACAGCAAAGTATCTCCTGACTGACTACGGAAATCTATTCTCTGCAATGGCGCGCCACTATTTCCTGCACAATCTGAAGGACATTCCGACATCAAAGGTCTATGTGGAAATTCACGACCCGATAAACCTTAAAGAACTTATTCATCCTGACTGGTACAGGTGGGATATCAAGCGGAAAAAGAAGCATCTTTCGGAGATGATTGAGAAAGAGATTGTAATGAACTACAGGGTCATGCCCGAAAAGATTCTCGCACTCGCTCTCTCCCAGGACGAGTCGTTTCTGAAAGGACAGCCGGCAAGGGTTACCGACTATCTTGCTGCCGTGGCAGATATTCGCGAGCATCTGAAAAGGAAAAAGGCAAGGACAGAACTTCTGCCTGAGCATCCCCGGGAGATAATTGATGACGCTCTTCCATACTACATCAAAAGCGGCGCAGTAAAATACTCAAACGGAAACATACGCGCCAAAAAGCCGTTCAAGATAGAATACCAGGCAAACACAATAAAACATCTCCTTGGTTAAAATGACAAGAAAATATCACTCTGTGGCTCTTATTCCGGAAGGCGTCTGGGGACAGACAGTGGCTTCGCTAATATTTGACCCGAAACGGCATCCTGATTACAGCAAAGTGCCTGAGAAACTGACAATGTATTCCTGGCGCGACCACAGAGCCAAAGACCTTGAGAGAATAATAAATGATCCTTCTGCTTACCAGGATCCTTTTTCTCCAGAGTTCAATCCTGAAGAAAACTTTGCATACTTCAACTGGGGAAACCCAGACATCAAAGCAGACATAAAGGTCTACTCTCCCTTAAGCACCATCGAAAGGCACATAGACAGAATTTCTGAAGAGGCAGGCCTCGGGGAAAAATACAGAGCCATCCTGCAAGCTGTCTATGACTCGGACCTCATTATTCTGGCTCCAAGGTCATCAGAGCTTATGGAATATGTTTCAGCACTGAATAAGATATATTCGTCCGCAGCAATGCAGGACAAGAGTCCCGATGTGCTGTGCCTGACAAAAGGAATCTTCGTTGACGACGAAGGAACTGCAAAAGTTCCCTATGAAATAATCGAGGAAGGCCTCCCGAAACGCATGCGGAAGGCAATTATGGTAGGGCCAAACATCTCCTCTGAAATACGCCTTTACCTTCCCGCGACATCAGTTGTCGCGACAAAGCACTCGCCCAGAAGGAGATTCTTGAGAGAACTCTCAGAGCTTTTGTCAGGATATCATTTCAGGCCTGTCTGGAGCAAGCATCCAAATGCTCTTGGCTGGGCGACAGCTGTAAAGAATGTTGTCGCAATCGGAGTGGGCATAGGAAACAGCTACATCGAGGATACGCTGAAAAACATGACCGAACTTTCAGAAGAGCAGATAAAAAACGGAAGTTACAACAGCAATCTTCTCGGAGAAATCGTCACGCTTGGAATGAGAGACGGCTGGCACGCTTTCAATCACCTTCTCAATCGGCACGGCAGATGGTCCAAAGTCAGACCGGAAGAATACCTTCTGAGCTTCGGCGCTCTCGGAGACACCATCACCACAGCAGACAGCGAAAACAGCAGGAATGTAAGGTTCGGATACCATTTTGGAAAGGAACTCATCAAAAACCCCCATGCTGACAGGGAAGCGCTGATTGAAGATGTTGTTCAAGAGAAGATAAAACAAGCAGTCGAGGGCATACCCACAGCAAGAGACCTGCAAAAGCTGATAAAAACCCACAAACTTCAGGTGCCTTTCTTTGAAGGAGTATCGGAAATGCTGTTCGGCGACCTCACGCCGGACGTGTTTGTTGAGAAAATGTTTGAAACAGCGGGAAGATACGAAACTTACGACGACAGAATTCTTTCACGGCTTTTCGGAAGGAGAGATGTTAAGTGATTCACTTTCGGCCTTCCAGAAATTTCTGCCTTGCCTTCTCCTCTTTCCAGTAGGCAGCGTGGCTTGCTCTCTTTTCAAACAACGCAATCGCAATCTGAACCATGTTGGTCTGAAAATCCTTCAGGGATTCATCCTTAAGAATATCCTTGGCGTCACGGATGCACTCCTTCATTATCTTAATATTCTCGCTTCTCGCCAGAGCTTCGACTTCCTTTTCCTCTGCTTCGGTAAGCTCAACATCCTCCCATCTCGGATAAACGCTTTTGTCGCTTCTTACCGGAAACGCCTTTGAGAACCCCATAACTTGAAGGGTATTGTTTTATCGTATAAATAATTTTCCGACTATATTCCGAAAGAACTCTTTTTCTCATGCAGTGCTGAAGGAGAACCTCCTCCGTGCCACGTGAACCTTGGCCTTACGCGCATCGGATACATCTTCTCATTGGTGTCGTCAAAAACAACTGCAGCACCCTTAACGCGCGGAAGGTGGTCAAGCACCTGCGTGAGGCCCTCCCTCATGTAGCTCTGCATGAGCATTCCCAATGCTTCAACATCAAGCTTGGCTGTAATGCGGTGGCTTATCACAGTGTCCGACTGCGTCATAACATCAGTGTGAATCTTTCCCGGCTGCTGCGTGGCGAGAATAAGCGAAATTCCCGGCTGCCTTCCCTCTCTGAGAATGGTAATCAATGGAAAAGAAGCCGCTGTTTTTCCCTTGACCGGAAGGAACTCGTGCGCTTCGTCAATCACAAGCCAAACAAGAGGGTCCTTCTGGGCTTCGGTGCTGTCGTCGGCATCCCCAAAATAGTGTTCAGCATGGTGAATCTGCTTGTATTCTTCCATCTTGCGCGCAATCATTCTGTGATTGAACAGTTTTTGAGCAACAAGCCCCACAACAAGGGCTTTGATCTTCCAGCCGTTCTCAAGCGTTGCGTAGCAGCTCACATCAAGAACTGTCACTTGGCCGCCCTTTGCAATCTCGCTTATAGGGGTTCCTTGAACGTCAAAGACGCCCCAGCTTTCAGCAGTAAGAAACCTGTTCTCAGCGGCATTCTTTGTTGTCTCGTCAAAGCCATCAAGCTCTCGTATCATGCTTATTATGTCCTGGATTGAGTAGTCCTGCTTTCTCTCCTTCAGCTTGACGACAGCTCTCTCAATGAGAACCCCTATGGGATCGTTTACCGAGATGTCAAACGCTTCAGCCCAGTCGCTTCCGTTGAGCTCTGAAGGTTTTATGCTGAAGGGAAAATCAGTCGGGACGCCCTGCTCTTTGTAGGTGTGATAATACTTGGTTGGAGTGTAAATCTTCACGTCAAGGCCCTTTCCCTGCATCCCCCACTGCTTCAAAAGGAGTTCGTCCTTGTGGTTTGGATACTTCATCGTCCAATAGACGCCCATCGTGTCAAGCATTATGATGCTCAGATTCTGCGCTATTTCCTTGGGCAGGTCCGCCATTCCTTCTGCTATCACGCCCATGGTATATGATTTTCCGCCGCCGCGCTTTCCGCATATGAAAACAACGTGAGAACTTGTAACATCCATGTAAATGTTGTTGGACAGAGAAGTGGTCTGGCCCATCGTGATGTAATGCTTCCCTATCAGGATGGCGCCCCTGGTGCCGAGCTTTTCCCTGTCTTCTGCGCTGCGGCCTATGATTATGTCGTACATTGCTCCACCTCTCTTTTTGAAACGCGATTTTTATATGCCCTTCATGGCTTTAAATAGTTAACGATTGCCGCCCCGGCCGCCCCGGACTTTTCGTTGCGCTTTCAAGGTTTCGCTCTGAAAGAGCTTTAAAAAGCGTATTAAATACCTTGTGAATGTTTTTTCCGATATATTTATTAATAAATCAGTTTTTAAACTTATGAGTTAATTGATACTATTGCAGGATAGCAAATGTCCTGTTGCTGAATAGCGGGTGGTTTTTATGGCTGAAGAGGAAAAGCAAAATACACAAGAAGCTCATCAGAATGAAGAGCATTCAGGTCATTCTGAAAAAGACGCATCAAAAGAAGAGCCGAAAGAAGAAATGAGCAAAGCTTCTGAAAAGAAGAGCGAAAAGAAACCGGCTCGCAAAAAAGCTTCTGCGAAGAAAAAATCCAGAAAAAGGGCAGGTTCTCATTCCCGCTCAGAGCCGAAGCCGGCGAAGAAGGCCAGAAAGAAAAAGAAGCAGACCGCAACAATCCTCGGCGTGGTTGCCCTGCTCATCATAATCGCGCTGGCAGCAATAGTGATTTACTTCAGCAAGACGGCGTCGGTCTCTGTGACACCCCAAAAAGAATCATCAGACGTGGCTGCCTTTGTCAACGGAAAGCCGATAACTCTTGAAGAGCTTGAAGAAAGATACTCACAGCTGCCCGACATTTACAAGTCGATGGTAAAGCGGCAGGACCTTCTCTCGCAGATGATAAGCGAGGAACTGCTTCTTCAGGCAGCCGACCGCGAGGGAATAACGGTCTCCGACGACGAGGTCAACAATTACCTTGAGAATCTCTTTGCCAAGAGCGGGCTTTCAGAGCAGGAGATAAATGCCCGGCTTGACGAGGCAGGAATTACCAGGGAAGACCTCGCACTGATGTACAAGAAGCAGCTTAAAGTGGCAAAGCTTCTCAACAAGACGGTCTTTGCTTCCATTGAAGTTACCGAAGAGGAGATTGAAAAGTTCTACAACGACAACAAGGAAAGCGCATACACTGCAAAAGAAGGCCAGATAAGAGCAAGGCACATTCTTGTGAACAGCAGCGAGGAAGCGGAAGAGATAATAAGCGAACTCAAGAACGGAGCCGACTTTGCAGAACTTGCCAAAGAGAGGTCAATCGGCCCGAGCGCTGTAAACGGCGGCGAACTCGGTTTCTTCGGAAAAGGGCAGATGGTCAAAGAGTTTGAGGATGCAGCATTCGCTCTTGAGCCCGGAGAAATATCCGAGCCGGTCCAGACGCAGTACGGATGGCACGTCATACAGCGGCTTCCGGATGTAGTGCCTCTTGACGATGTCAGGGAGCAGATAAAACAGGCGCTTATGGCGCAGAAGCAGCAGGAAGCGTTTGACAACTACCTTGTCCAGCTGAACCAGGAAGCCAAGATAGTTGTGCTTTACAAGGAGCCGTCGCAGCCGGGAAAATACAATGAATGCATCGCAAAGTATAATGTGACTCCTGAAACAGTCATCTTTTACCACGCGGACTGGTGCCCGCACTGCAAGAAGATGAAGCCCATAGTCCAGAAGCTTGAAGGCGAGGGCTACAAGTTCCTCTGGTCCGAAACCAGCAAGCAGGAAAACACGGACATAATCAAGGACTGCTTTGCTGATGTTGTGGAAAGCGGAGTGCCGGAATTCATCTGCGCAAATTCGGGAGAACTCAAGGTTGGAGAGATGACCGAGGAGGCGCTAAGAGAATTTGCGGACAGGTGCGCTGGAAAGCAAAATCAGTAAATTATTTATTTTTGTTTTTTCTTCCATTTGCAAAATTAGCAGTTATATGAGTGACGTGTTTGCGGCATGAACAGCAGCAATCTGAAGCTCAAACTTCAGGAGAAGATAATCGATCTGACTTATTATTTTGGAAGACCTCTTTCTCAGCTTCCGCCGGCGGACTTTGAAAACCTGCTTTATAATGAACTTTCATCTCTTGAGAAACAGGATCTAACCTATGAGACAGGGCGCGGCCTGGAAACAATTCCCCATCTCCTTGACGTGGGGCAGCTTGTTGAATTCTACCTGACGCATTCCGACTTTCTTAAGCAGGACTATTTCATGAATTCTCATCATTCGCTTGACGACTGGTATCGCATGATAGCATTGGGGGCATACCTGCATGATGTTGGAAAGAATCACCTTGACGCCCGCCTCCTTGGCAGGCGCGGAGACCTGAGCAGAGAGCAGCTTGAAGAAATAAAAACTCATGTGAACTCAAGCTGGCAGGAGCTTGAAACTCTTGGTCTTGAAGAGCCGATACAGAACATTGCGTTCTACCATCACGAGCGGGTTGACGGAAGCGGTTATCCTCACGCTCTTAAAGGCGACGAAATCCCCCTGGAAGTTCTGCCGGTCTCATTCTTTGACGCGCTGCATGCAATAGCAACGCGAAATTACTTTAATAGGTTTTCCAAACCCAGAAAGGTGAATGAAGCAGTAGAATACGCAACAAACCATCTCAGCAAACGATTTGATCAGGGCGTCGTTGAGTTTGTAATGAACTATGCCGGCAGCGAGGATGCGCCCCTCTATCAGATTCTGCAGGGCATGATGGACAACGCCAGAAAC
>RFJB01000102.1 GCA_003695045.1 Candidatus Woesearchaeota archaeon
GGCATCATCTTTGCGAAAGAGAACAGCGATTTTTTTGAAGAGACGACGCTCATAATCTCAGATGAAATGCGCATCACGAAAAATGCGGATCACCTCAAGAACACGAATCTCAAGGGTCACTTCAAAGATGACGACTGGGAGATGGGCTCGAAGATATGCTTTTCATGCGGCGCGTGCAACTTTCTCTGCCCGACATGCTTCTGCTTTGAGTTGAAGGACGAGGTAAACATCGACATGAAATCCGGAAGAAAAGTGAGAGTTCCCTCAGGATGCCAGCTTAAGCATTTCACAAGAGTGGCTGGAGAGCACTTTTTCAGGCCCGACCGGCTGAGCAGGTTCAAGCACAGGATATACCACCAGATGGTTTACTTCAAAGAGGTTCACGGAGTGACTCTTTGCACAGGATGCGGCAGATGCATAAGGGGATGCCCCGTCAGGATAAACTGGCTCAGAATAGCGAACGACTTGAAGAAGGAGGAGGCATGATGCACAGCGCTTTGGTCCCGAAGCTTGTCAGAGTAAAGGACTTCAAGAGAGAAACCTCTGACCTGTTCACTCTGACGCTGGACTGGCAGACGGAGCACCAGCCGGGGCAGTTCGTTCAGGTCGGCTTCCCCGGCATCGGCGAATCGCCGATTTCAATAGCGTCATACTCCGACGAACACGTCAAACTGAGCATCCGGCAGGTAGGAACTGTCACCAATTATCTTGCCACCAAAAGAAAGGGCGACCTTGTCAGCGTCCGCGGGCCTTACGGAAGGGGCTACCCAATGCAATACTTCAAGGGTGACAGCTTGATCTTCATCGGAGGCGGCTGCGGAGTTGCTCCATTGAGAGGCGCAATAGAGTTCGCCGAAAGGCACAGGGACTGGTACAATGAGCTGCACATGTTCTTCGGTTTCAGAAGCCCCAATGACATAATTTTTCAGGAAGCTCTCAAAAGATGGGAAAAGGCGCACAACCTGAATGTTTCCGTAGACAAGGTTCCCTCAAACACCTGCTATGACGGCAATGTGGGCTTCATAACCGAGCTTGTCAGGGAATCCCAGCTTGACAATGAAAAGAAAGTTGTCATGATTTGCGGGCCGCCGATAATGATGGAGAAAATCATAGAGATTTTGAAGGAGAAGGGATTCAATGATGACCAGATTTTCGTGAGCGCGGAGCGTCTCATGTACTGCGGGGTTGGAAAGTGCGGCCACTGCATGATTCACGGAAAGTACACCTGCAGGGACGGTCCTGTTTTCAGATGGGACGAAATAAGAGGTCAGATGAATGACAGCTGAGAAGAAAACCAAAAAGCTCAGGGTGGGCGTTTACGGCATTACCGGCTGCGCCGGCTGCATGCTGTCGCTCATATTCAATGAAGATGAACTTCTGGACATTGCAGAGCTTGTTGATATAAGGGCTTTTCCGTTCATCAAGGAAAAGAAAGACGAGAGAAGTTTTGATGTCGTGCTTCTTGAAGGGACTGTTGTGCAGCCCGAAGACCTGGAGCTCGTTGAAAAGCTCAGAAAGAAGACAAAGATTCTCGTGGCTCTCGGCGCTTGCTCCTCAACAGGAGGCGTTCCATCTCTGAGAAATTTCATCGACCCTGAGAAATACAGGCATCTTGTCTATCACAAAGCAAGCGGCATCCAGGATATGCCTCCTAAGCCGGTTGATGAATACGTCAAGGTTGACTACTACCTGCCGGGATGCCCGCCTGACAAAAAAGAGATAATACGCTTCCTTCAGGATGCGGCGCTCGGAAAGATTCCCAAGATGTATCCCCATCCTGTTTGCGTTGAATGCCGGCTGAGAGAAAACAGGTGCCTGCTTGAAGAAGGCAAGATGTGCCTCGGCCCTATAACGAGGGGCGGCTGCGAAGCAGTGTGCCCGACGAACAATCTTGAATGCTGGGGCTGCAGAGGGCCTGTTGATGACGCAAACCTCACCGAGCTTATCGCGCTCCTTCACAAAAAAGGATTTGACACCGACAGAATCAAGGCGCGGCTTGAAACATTCGCCGGGCTGAAGATTGCGCAGATAGAAGTGGGGCACAAAAAATGGTTAGAAGAATCACACTGAACCACATAACAAAGATTGAGGGCCATGCAAGCCTTGACCTTAAGATTAGAAATGGAAAGATTGAGAAGTGCCATCTGGAGGCAGTGGAGGGCTCAAGATACTTTGAGGGCATGGTAAAAGGCAGGCGTTTTGATGAAGCTCCGGAAATCACTTCAAGGATTTGCGGGATTTGCAGCTGCGCCCATACGACGTGCAGCGTTATGGCGATGGAAAACGCTCTGGGAATCACACCCTCCACAAGGACAATAATGCTCAGGGAACTGGTGACCATAGGGGAGAGGATAAGAAGCCACGCCACCCACCTTTACTTTCTCTCACTGCCCGACTTCTACGGCTACGAGTCCGCTCTCGCGATGAGCAAGGACCACCGGGACAAACTGCAGGTTGCCCTGAGGATGATGAAGGCAGGTAACGAACTCATCAAGCTGAACGCAGGAAGAGACCTTCACCCGATATCCCTTCAGATTGGGAAGTTCCTCAAAGAGCCCACTAAGGAAGAACTCGGCAGGATAAGGGATGCTCTTGTCTCAATTATTGATGACACTGTAAAGACGGCGGAGCTTTTCGCGACTCTTGACTATCCTGACTTTGAGAGGGAAACAGAGTATTTCTCGCTTGTGAATCCGCACCATTATGCTCTCCTTTACGGAAACCTCAAAAGCCAGAGCAGCGAGTTTGAGCCGAAGGACTACAAAGCATACCTTGGGGAATACCATGAAGAGTATGCAACTGCAAATTTTGTTGTCAAGGAGGGGAAGTCAATCATGGTGGGTGCACTGCCGAGAATGAACAACAACTGGCACTTGCTGAAAGGCAGGGCAAAGGAGATTCTTGACAGGCACAGCATAAAGTTCCCCTCAAAGAACCCCTTTCACAACAATTATGCACAGGCGCTTGAGCTGGTCTATTTTACCGAACGCGCAATAGAGCTGATTGACAACCTCCCTGAAACAGGGGAAGAGGTCAAGGTAACGCCGAGGGCGGGCCACGGCATTGCAGCCATTGAGGTTCCGAGGGGCATTTTATGGCACGAGTATGAACTGGACGAGAATGGGAATATTTTGTATGCCAACATAATAACGCCCACCGCCCAGAATCTTCGCAACATGCAGGACGACATAAGAGAGTTCGTGCCGCGACTTCTGGACAGGAAGAAGGACGAGATAGTTCTGGAGATTGAGAAGCTGATAAGGGCTTATGACCCGTGCTTTTCCTGTTCAACCCACTTTCTCAAAGTCAATTGGGAGTAGTTTTTTTATTTCTTCAATGTCCGGTTCTTTGTCCATCGGGATTGCCAGGATAGTTATGTCCTCCTCTTTCAGCTCGTTCATTTCCTTCATCAGCTGAAGAAAATATCCAAGGTCAAAGTCGTGCAGGGAGTAGATTCTGCTGTTTCTAAGCTGGTCTATCCTGAGAAAGGGTGGGCTTTGCAATTCCCTCTGCAACATCAAGAATTACTATGGGCGGCTCATGCATCGTTATTTCTTCAGGGCTGTCGCACAGGAAGACCTTGACATCAGAACCCTTCAGCTCAGGAGCTATCTTTTTTGCCAGCGAATCCATTGGAAGGTATTCATTTCCAAAAGCGAGAATGGTTGTCATTTGCCCTTCTGAAATTTTTGGCGGTAAAGCTTCAGCCCCCTGACGATGCATTTTTTTGCCTGGGGAAGACCTTTTATCGAAAGCACTCTGACTTTCTTGTTCTGCAGCTCCTTGTATGTCTCAAAGAAGTGCTTTATTTCCAGCAGCATGTGGCTGGGAACATCTTTTACCGTTGTGTACCTGTCGAATCTCGGGTCCGTGGCATGGACTGCTATGATTTTGTCATCCCTTTCTTTTCCGTCATACATGTCTATAAGCCCTATCGGCCTTGCCTGAACAATGGTTCCGGGATAAACCGGAAAGTTGGAGATGATTATGATGTCAAGAGGATCCCCGTCGTCCCAGTATGTCTGCGGAATAAATCCATAGTCCCCCGGATAATGAACTGCGGAGTAAAGCGCCCGGTCAAGCTTCATAAGTCCTGATTTTTTGTCAAGCTCGTACTTGAGCTTGCTGTCCTTGGGGACTTCTATGACTGCATTGACCAGTTCAGGGACTTTGCTTCCCGGTTCCACATCATGCCACGGGTGCGCCATGCTGAGCAAAAAAGAGTTTATGTATTAATGGCTTTCGTTTTTACTTTCTCCTTTTTGCCATTCCAAGAACGCCCTTGTCAAGAAGAAGCGAAACGGAGTTTGTTCCCGAACTGAAACAGAACCTGGCAAAAGTCCTGATGGCGTTTGATGACCTTCCCAGACCAAAAAGAGTCCTGAACGCCTTTGCCCCTGTTAACACTGCCGAGAGTTCAAATCCAAGCGTCAGAATGACGCCCGCATAAGCCA
>RFJB01000103.1 GCA_003695045.1 Candidatus Woesearchaeota archaeon
AGAAAGCAGGACTCCCAGGAACCAAAGCTGGAAGGCCTCATAAAGATACAGGACATTTACAATCCCCTCTATCAGGTTATTTTCAAAGGCGAAGAGGTCTGGAGGCGCCCTTCTGATTCATCAATAAGCGATTTCTTTCTCCAGTATTACATCAGCTCAAGGGATTCTCTTGAGTTCCATTTTCAGTACTTTCCAAATGTCAACAGGTTCGGCTTTAATCATCTCGAGAGAGACCTTATCGACTATCTGGTAAAAAAGCAGTACAAGGAAACGCCCACCTTTGACTGGCTCTGGTCCGAGCTTGTCGGCAGGACGCCTTCCTCAGCGCCCAGCGTTAAAGACGGCATTCCTGTCGTGAGGGATGACAGCAAGGCAATTGAAGAGGCGTTCTTTTCCGGAACAGAGAACACCCAGACAGGTCCTTACCTCAAGTACATTCTCTCAAAGGTTGAAAACATTGAATCCGTTTTCGTTCCCCAGAGGTACATCGATGCTCTTTCCGCGCACCACAATACAAGCCCTTCCGAGTTGCTCCGCTCGGTTCCGGACAGGGACTTCCCCACCACATACCTTTCTGAACTCAACCTGTCAAAAATTCTCGACCTGCTTTCTTCAGAGTATGCTTCCTCTCCTCAAGCCATCCGCAGGGACATAAAGATTGATGAAGGTTCAACAGTGAGTGAATTCTACGACGAAGATTATTCCTCCGGCGCTGAGAGTCAGCATTACGCCATCTTTGATTCTTCTTTTACGCGGCATAAAAATTCGTCCAGCATACTTGAGTCGGTCATAATAGTGAAGAACATGGACCCCCAGAAGTCACACAATAAAATGGTGTTCAAGCTCCACTATGAAGCGGGGAATGTTTTTGCAGAGTATTATCTTAATGGAAAAACGCTGGAGTATCACATCCTTGCGTTTGAGGATGTGAGCGAAGAAAGGATAAGGAAAATTCCTTCGCAGATAAGAGACATTCTCAAGAAAACGCAGTACGACACAGCTCCTCTATACCAGCAGATTAGAGAAATGCTTTCCAGGTAATTACCTTTTCTTCCTTCTCTCTGCCGCAATTATTCTTTCAAGCGAATCTATCTTTCTGAGGAGGGCGAGTTTCTCCTTGTCCATCTCCTGGACTTTTCTTATGTATCGGGTAAGCTCAAAGTCGGAGCTCTTGAGTTTGGCGCTTATCTCTGAGAATCTTTTTATTTCTGCCTTTGCCTTTTCCAGATTGGCGGTTATGCCGTCCACTTCCCTTTTCAGCCGGTCGAACGAACGCACATCTGTCCGCAGTGTTTCTGTGAACTGGCTGATGTCTGTCCGCAGTTTCTCCACTATCTTCTGCACTGCGTTGCTTTTCTGTATGTTGAACTCGTTGATTGCCTCGTGCAGTTTGCTGCTCTCTTCCTTGACCTTCTTTGTTACGGCGGTAAAATCCTCAGCGCTCTTTTTCTGAATCTTGGCTGCGTTTTTCATTTCCTGAGCGTATCCTTTCAACTCGCTTTTCAGGTTCTCAATATTCTGCGCCAGCGCTTTTATTTCTTTATTCTGTCGCTTAAGCTCATCCGCAACCTTCTTCACAAGGTCTTCAACCTGCATAAGCCCCTTTATTTTTTGTATCATGCTTTCCCGCCACCCAATGTGTTTTTTACCTTGTCTCTTATCGCTTTCGCATGTTGTTCATTCTTTCCGCCTGAGAGTTCCTCTGCGAGATTGTCTGCGAATCGCCCGATTTCTTCCTCTCCTGCTTTTGAAAGGTCCTCAATGCTTGCGAATCCGGAATTTCTTACTGCTCTGAGAATGAAAATTCCGGATAACTCTCCCAGATAGGGCTCTGCCATTTTTTTGAGCATCATCCCTTTCTCGCTGTCAATAATTTCTTCCGCAAGCTTTTTCATAAGTTCTTTTTTTGTGAGTATCCCTGCCAGTTTCCCCTCTGAGTCAACCACAGGCATTCTTTTTACGCCCTGACGGTGCATCTTTCTCATTGCATCGCTTATAGTGCTGTCCTCTTCCTCCAGAACAAGCTCTCTGCTCATGAATGTCCCGACTTCAACGTTTGCGGGATTTATGTCCATTTTCACAATCTGCCTCAGAATGTCTCTTTCGGTAAAGACGCCGAGCGGCTTGTCCGGTTCTTCTTCGTCCACAACAACAAGCGTGCCTATGCCGTGAGCGTCCATTATGGCTGCGGCATCCTTTACGCTTCTGTTCTTCCCTATGGTAACAGGATTTCTCCGCATCCAGTGCTTTACCTTCTCCTTTTCTTCTGTGTCTCTCATCTCATAGAACGCCTCCTGTCTCTTTTCACCCTGAGAATGCTTAGAAAACGGGTGGCATCATTCGGCCCCCATCCGAATGAAGTAAAACGCCACCCCATTTAGTCTTGTAGGCAGTAAATTCCTATATCAAATTCATATTTAAATCTTTTGTTGTCCCTTGAGGGAAGTCAATCTGTCTTTTTTGCGGTTTTTCCGAATCAGCGAACACTTCTTTTCGTTGCGCTGGCTTTCAAAACCTCTTTTAACGCTGCTATCGCGACCTCTATCTGCTTGTCATCAGGTTCCTTTGTGGTTATGTGCTGGAGCCAGAGTCCCGGAAGCGTCACAACCTTAAGCAGGGGGTTCTCAACGTGTTTTGAGCTCCACTTGAGTATCTCATACGAAACCCCTGCAATGACAGGGAGCAGGAGAATCCTCGACCCCAACCTGACAAGCCAGCTCTCGCTTGTGACGAATGAATACACGACTATTGAGATTAGCAGAACAATTATTATGAACGAGGTGCCGCACCTCGCGTGCCTTGTGGAGTATCTCCTGACGTTCTTCGCCGTAAGCGGAAGATTGTCCTCGTAGCAGTAAACCGTTTTGTGCTCTGCTCCGTGATACTGAAATATGGTGCGTATGTCTTTCATTAATGAGATTGCGGCGAGATAAAAAATGAAGACCGCCACCCGCAGGACGCCGTCAAGGATGTTGAACAGAACTCCCTTCTCAACAACAAGGGCTGTAAGAACAAACGGCACAACGATAAACAGGCCGACTCCGAAAAGTACTGAAAGCACTATGGTGAATGCAATCTCTGACTTCTTGAGCGGCTCTTCATCCTCGTCCATGCTCTGCTGGCTTGACCATGCAAGCGCTTTCATTCCCACTATGAGCATTTCTGTCAGGTAAACAATGCCTCTCAAAACCGGCTTCTTCAGCCACTTGTACTTCTTGCGTTCCGTTATGCTGTTGAGAGGGCTCTGCATTGTGGCGATGCTTCCGTCTGCTTTCCTTACTGCAACTGCATAATGCGTTTTGGACTTCATCATCACGCCGTTTATGACGGCCTGCCCGCCCATGGTGTCGATGTCGTGCTTTCTGCTTTTGACTATGAGCCCTGCCTCGGAATCTGTTCTTCTGGCTGCTTTTTCTGTTTGTCTTTTTTTGCCCGGCGCAGAACTCTTCATGCTCTCTTCGTTTCCCGGCTTTTATTTAAGTTTTTGCCTGAAGAATTCCTATTCTCGTTATTGTCGCCACAAGCACCACGGCACTGAATGCCTGAACAGGGCTCAACACTGAGCCGTTAACAACATAATCCAGTGCAACTGCAGAAACGGGAAAGAATAATTCGGCTATTGTGGCATACATCGCCTGAACCCTTTTGAGTCCGTAATAGTAAATCAGCATGGACAGCAGTCCCGAAC
>RFJB01000104.1 GCA_003695045.1 Candidatus Woesearchaeota archaeon
CCTTTATTCAGATACCATGTTTCAGGCATCTGAAGACCGAGAGACAAGTCGTCTTCAAAGCACAAACTGTTTCTTGCTATTTTGGCTCCTCTTTCCAGGAGAGAATCATAGAACGACTCAAAGTTTATGTCTCCGTAAGTCAAAACGCCAATCCTGTCAAGGTATTCCTGTTCTTTTTTTACGGATGTGTCTTCTGAAGGTGCTGCTTCCACAAGATAGATGTTTCTGTCGATTCGTGAGCTCTTCATTTTGCCACTTTGATGTTTACTATTCCTCTAATCAGCTTGTGCTTGGATTTCCAGTAAAGCATCTTGTCCTCTCCCTCAAATGTGTCGCTTGCTATGCCTACGTCATTCTCGGAAGCCACTCTGTCTATCATGTGCTTGATTCCCTCAGAGGTAAGCATTTCATTGACTTCTTTCCCTGTTTTGACTTTGTCCAGAACGCAGAAAGATAATCCTCCGCCGTTCTTGAGAATTCGGAACGCATGCCTTAAGAAGTTCTCGTAGGTGTTGACTATCTCCTGGGGGTTGGCATCTGTTCCAAAGCCATAGGGGGGATCTGTGACTATTGCATCTATTGATGATTCAGGGATGTTGCTGAAAGCATCTTTCTGCATTACATTGTACTCAAGCGTCTGGAAAACTCCTTTTTCATTTCGAGGAGCCCTCGCTGTGTATATCACGCCGTTCTTCTTCCAAACACCTTCAGGATGCTCTACTGTTGCTTTATACATGTTTTCAGCATACCTTCTCAGAGATTCGAGAATCTCGGAAACTTTGTCATAAAGACCTCCGTCAAGGTCGGCTTCTCTGTAGAGTCCTCTTCGTATGAGATAAAACATCAACCGGTTCTCAAAGTTGTCTCTTAAAATTGGTTCTTCTCTGAGAATCTTCGCGCTTGGTTCCATGTCAGGATAAGCGCGTTCGCTTCCCACCCTGCTTCTGTCTATGCCGAGGGTAGCGAGTTCTTTTATCTTTTCAAAGCGTCTTCTGTCGCTTGACCTCATAGCGCTAAGATTCTTGACGACTTCAAGCATCTTGTCAGGGTTCATTGTTAGGAATCTGAAATTGTCAAGTGCGCCTTCCACTTCCATTATGTCATTGTGATAAGCTTTTGCAGGAAAGTCCTTGGTTGCTTCTATCATGGATGTACCCATGCCGCCGAAGACATCCAGATAGTATCCCCCACTCTTCAGACCTGCGAGGTTCAACATTGCAGCCATCAGCTGTTGAGGCGTTGTGTCTATTCCCTTCCAGTATGGCTTGTTCTCGTCCAGTTCCTGGAGCGGGCTGAACTTTCTTATCTGGGGTGAGAATGCCAACAGATATGTGTCGTCACCCGAGCCGTGATACCACGTGTCGCCTCCATGGTGAACGTCTTTTATGAGAGTTACTACGCGGTCTACATTTACCAATTCGTATCGTTCCTGTATCCTGGCGAATTGGTTCATAATGGGAAGATTGTCCAGCATGTACCGCCGCGAATCTATTGCTATTCCTTCAAGGCCTTCAGACGGCATGTTTTTCTCGGTCCACATCTCGATTCCTATCCTGCCGTCTTCAATTTCCTTCAATGCTTTCTCTATGTCGCTTAAGGATATGCTGTCCCACTTTCCCCCGATAAGAAGTTCTCCCGCAGAATGAATGTATCCGCTCATGCCGATGATGTCCTGCATTGTCTTCTCATCAAGCGGTTCTCTGGACGAAAGGATGCATGTTTGTTCAAGCGGATATAAGATGCCTGTCTTTTTGAAGGAGTATGGCAGGTCATCAGGCGTGGGTCGGAGATTCTCTGCTTTATTCCTTTTGATCATTCCTTTTGGGGAGAAGTCGCCTCTTCGGAGCTGCCCGTATCCTGCACGATTACGGAGAAGGCTTGCCAGTTCGTATTGGGGCACGTCCGTTTTCTCGTTTTTGTTCTCAAATACAAACAGGTAATTGTGCATCTTTCTTCTTTTCGCTGGTTTCGCGTTTCTTTTTATATATTTTTCTAATTTTAACACTTTAAAGTAGTATTTGTGTTCTGTCGGGCATCTGAGCACTGTGAGCGTTTGACTCTCGTCCTGATTGCAGTTCTTTTGCTTCGTATCAGCATCTGATTCTGCCTTTGCTCTTCAGCGTTCAGAGAATATTCTGCGCAATCTTTTTATAATGGCTGTCTTCTGTTTCGTGAACTTTTGCTGAATTCGGATGATTCAAATGAGGAAGATTTGCGTTGCTAACAGGAAAGGCGGTGTGGGAAAGACAACGACAGCGGTTAATCTTGCTGCAGGACTGAGCAGGAAGCACAGGAAAGTTCTTCTTATCGATCTTGACCCTCAGGCGAGCGTGAGCCAGTGCCTTCATGTAAACTCAGAAAGGAATCTTCTTGAGGTGTTGAGGGGCGAGACGCTTATTGATTCCTGCATTGTCAGCGTTGCCAAGAATCTTGACGCCATAACATCCTCTCCGGAGCTTTCCGAACTTGAAACATTGCTTTCACAGGGGGATACCCTTGCTCTTTCAAGGGTGCTCTCTCAAATAAGCGGTTATGATTATGTTGTGATTGACACGCCCCCCTCGGAAGGGCTGCTTCTCCTGAATGCCCTGGCATTTGCGTCAGAGATTGTGGTCCCCACAACAACAGACCATCTCGGCTTCATTGCTCTGAACGAGATGATGTCCTTTGTCCAGAAGATTCAGGATTCAGGGTTGACTTCTGCGAATGTTTCAAAGGTCGTTCCGACAATGTTTGACAAGCGCATTTCCCTCTGCTCAAAGACGCTTATTGCCATGCAGACCGAGTTTCCCAAGCTGGTGTCTTATCCTATCAGGGCAAATTCAAAACTCAAGGAAGCGCCTGTAAAGGGGATGTCTATATTCAGATATGCTCCTTCCAGCTACGGCGCCAAGGACTACTCCTACCTTGTGGAAGAGATTATGGCTTCTGAGAAAACAGGGGCTGTCCAGTCAGGTCATGCTTCTGTAACCGGAGAGCCGGCGTGATACGCTACTCGGAAGTAGTTATTCAACACAACTTTTTTATACCTCTCTGTTGTATCCTGGTCGTATGAGCTACACGAGAAGGGAATTCCTCAAACAAATAGGGCGGGCTGCTCTTGCAGGGGCGGCGCTTCCGACTCTTGTTAAGGCATACGTATTGCTGCGCGATTCGGACAGTGAAGTTAACCACTCAATAGGACACAGAACTGATTATGAAATTTCAGGGAAACTATACGAACTTCTTGACAACATAGGAATCGAGCCGCGAGGGTTCGGTGTTCCTTACCTTGATCCCGGAGTGTTCAATGGTCTTTTTGGGCCGAGGTTTGTTTATCTTCCTGATGAGTATCTTCCTACAGGGCCGGTTGACCCCTACTTTGGTTTCTCGAAAGAATCAATGGGAAAATGGGCGCCGATACCTGCCGAACGCGAGTATGTCTTCGGGATTACCGGCGAGAGGTCAGGAATCAGCGTAAGAGAACGGTTTGATGAGGACTACGGTTGGGCTCTCGACAGAAGCACCACCCTTGCCGATTTGATAAACACATTCCTTGATATAGAGAAGGAATCCGAGATAAAAGCGTGGATTGCAAGGCACTACTCCCCTTTTGCGAGAATCAATCCTGAGAAGCTGGAACTTGTGAAGTCGAACGGCAGGGTCGAAACCGTTCTTTATCACGGACACGACCGCGACCAGACAATGAAACTTCCTCAACTCCGAATTGTGTGGGCATATGACACCCCGTTTTCGTATCTGGAATCTGAATGGCTGGAAGTTCGTTCCGAGATAGACAAATTGGACTTTCCACAGAAAGAGTTTCTTGAAAATTTAATTGTCGAGTTTCTGCGCGGCGAACCTCTGCCTCTCTCTCCGGACGCAATGCACTTAATACGGGATATTCAGCATAATCTTATTGCCGAGGGAAGCGAAGAGTCAAAGCAGAGGGCGGTCCGCCTTGGAAGGTTGATATACGACAGCATGAGGAGAACAAAGAAAATTGAGTTTCCGGAATATTTCTCGACCAGAATAATCACTCTGGAGAATTCCATTATTCACGATGAGTTTGAACCGCTTACAAACAGAAGAAAGGAGCTGAACCTTCCTGTAACCTACCTTCCTGAGGGGAGATTGCGGATTCCGTACAATCTGCTCAAAACAGTTGATGTGGTTCCCCACACTTTCACGCTTCCTCCCGCATACGACAAGAGGGACTTGAAGGCAGACATAGATTTTCGCGCACTCCTTAAAGAGTTCTACGAGTCCAAAAAGGGACTCTCATTTGTAAGATTTGAAGCGCAGGACGGATCCGAGATAAAAGACCGAAACTACCCTCTGTTCGTTTCGCCTACTGAAGAGATGTACTCTCTAATCAAGAACATCGCCTTGCGACTTACTGAAGGAAAGGACTCTCTCAAAGAGAAAGTAAAAGCTCTGCTTGATTACACCTCCCGGCTGGACTATATCCCTGACTATGGAAAGTGGGTCCCCACAATAC
>RFJB01000105.1 GCA_003695045.1 Candidatus Woesearchaeota archaeon
CGCATCAAGGCGCCCTCCGAGTCCTGTTTCAACAACGGCATAATCCACCTTCTTCTCGGCAAAATAAACAAAAGCCATTGCAGTAACAACCTCAAAGAAAGTGAGCTTCAACTCGTTTATGCGGGGCCTTACAATCTTGAAGAGCCGGACTACATCATCATTGCTTATCTGCTCTCCGTCAACAACGATGCGTTCATTGAAAGAAACCAGATGCGGAGAAGTGTACACGCCAACCTTGAAGCCGGCTTCTTTCAGGAGCGAAGCGAGCATGGCGCACACGCTTCCCTTGCCGTTTGTTCCGGCCACATGAACCGACTTGAATGTTCTCTCGGGATTTCCGAGTTCTTTCATCAGCCGCCGTATTCTCCCGAGATCGAGGTCCATTCCTTTTCTTTCAAGGCTGTAAAGGTATGATATCGTTCTGTCATACTCGTTCCTGCTGTTATGGTGGTGTCTCTTCAATTTGCACAACCCTCTCTGTATTCAGTGATTAAAGAATCTCACTCCTGTGAAGACCATGGTCATTCCAAGCCGGTCTGCTGCTTCAATAACCTCTGCATCGCGTATGCTGCCGCCCGGCTGGATAACTGCCTTCACTCCTGCTTCGGCTGCAACCTCTATGCCGTCCGGAAACGGAAAGAACGCGTCGGAAGCCATAACCGAGCCGGCAGCTTTTTTCCCTGCTTTCTCAGCGGCAATCCTTACTGCGTCAACCCGCGACATCTGACCGGCTCCGATTCCGACAGTGGCAAGATTCTTTGCAAAAACAATTGAGTTTGACTTTACATGCTTGTTGACCTTCCACGCAAAAAGCATATCCTCAATCTGCTTTTGCGTGGGCTTTTTTCTGGTAACGCACTTCAGGTTTCTCTCGCTGACTCTGGGGCAGCCCCTTGTTTGAACGAGAAGCCCGCCGACAACTTTTTTCAGATTCAGCCCTTTGTCGGTCTTCTTGAGGGGTCCGACTTCAAGAAGCCGTATGTTCTTTTTCTTCATGAGAATCTTCTTAGCGCCTTCTGTGAACGAGGGACATATCACGACCTCTATGAAGAACGGCTTCATAAGCAAAGCGGTTTTTTCATCACATCTTCTGTTGAGAGCAACGATGCTTCCAAAGGCGGAAATCGGGTCTGCTTCATGCGCTCTCCGATACGCATCTGCAATGTTCTTTCCAATGGCAACTCCGCAGGGGTTAGCATGTTTGATTATCGCTGCTGTCGGCTCTCGGAACTCCTTCACAATCTCCAGAGCGTTGTTCGCATCGTATATGTTGTTGAAGGACAGCTGCTTGCCGTGAAGCTGTTTTGCCGTTGCAATGCTGGGCTCGAAAATCTCTTCGTCCCTGTAGAAAGCGCCGAGCTGGTGGGGATTCTCGCCGTATCTCAGATCCTGAACTTTCTCAAAGTGCAGCGTCATTCTCTGCGGAAAAATCTCTTTTCTTCCTTCAAGGAAATGCGCTATTGAAGCATCATACTTTGAAAGGTGAGCAAACACCTTGTCGGCAAGCATCCTCCTCGTTTCAGGGGAAACGTCTCCCGTCTCCTTTAATTCGGACAAAACAACGTCATAATCCTGCTTGTCAACCACCACCACTACATTCTCAAAATTCTTGGCGGCAGCCCTCAACATTGTGGGGCCTCCGATGTCAATGTTCTCTATTGCTTCTCTGAACGAAACCTTCTTCTTGTTCACAACCTTCTGAAAGGGATAAAGGTTTACAATTACAATGTCTATCGGCTTTATGCGGAACTTTTTCAGCTGTTCCATGTGTTTCCTGTCCTTTCTCACAGCGAGTATTCCTGCATGAATTTTCGGATGCAGCGTCTTTACTCTGCCGTCCATCATTTCAGGAAATCCCGTGTAGTCCGAGATGCTTGTTACCGGAATTCCTTCTTTCTCCAGAAGAGCTGCCGTCCCGCCGGTGCTCAGAATCTCAATTCCCATCCGGGAAAGCTCCCTTGCGAATCTTGCGATGCCTCTCTTGTCAGAAACAGAAATTATCGCAGTCCTTAGTTTTGGCTTTGCCACCGACCTTTTAGTCATGCTGTCACCTTCAAAGTTTTTGCTATAATCCTTGCGAGTTTTCTGAATGCCCGACTCCTGTGGGAAATCATGTTCTTCTTTTCTCTTGAAAGCGCTGCCAGAACGTCGTCTGCTTCGTCAGGTATGAAAATCCTCTCATAAGGCATAACATTCCTGTCCATGTATTTCGGAGCTTCGGAAATCTTTCCTCTCATGAATCCGTTTCTTACAATGGGCTTTGAATGCGGCATGCAAAATCCGGCGCTGCACTTGAATGCCGCTCTTCTGCTCTTTCCCTTCAACAGGCGCATGATCCCGTCGTAGCCAATCCTCTCAAACAGCCACCGGGGATTGCTTCCGGGGAAGCCCGGGTACGCCTCGAATTCTATGCCTGAATCATCTACTATCACGGGCATTCCTGTCTTCCTTGAGAAAAACTCGGCGTTCACTCTTGCAGTTTTCTCGGTGCTCCATTCTGCATGCTCTGACTTATCCGCCCTGTGCTGCTTTACCTTTATTCCGTACTCTTCCATTATCATCCCTATTTCTCTGACTTTGTGGCTGTTTTTAGTTACCAGAAGCACTGTCGCTTTCCCTGGCTGTTTCTTCATTTCCTTCTTCCCCTGAGTTGTCATCTTTTCCGAGAATTCTGACCTTGTTGCCCTCCACCTTAAGCCGGCCTTCAATGTAAAGCTTTATTCCCTCAACGAGAAGTTTTCTCTCCTGCGCCTGAACCTTCTCCTTCAGCGTTTCAGGAGTGTCGCCCTCTTCGACAGGAACAGTCGCCTGAAGAATTATCGGTCCAGTGTCCGCTCCTTCATCAACAAAGTGGAGAGTGCACCCCGTGACCTTGACGCCGCTGTCCAGCACCAGCTGGTGAACGTTGAGGTCCATGCCTCCCGCGAACGCAGGAAGCAGCGAAGGATGAATGTTCATTATTCTGTTGCGGTACTTGTTCACAAACCATTCGCTGAGATAGCGCATGTATCCAATAAGAAGAACAAGCTCCACGCCGTGCTTTTCAAGCTCCTCTGCAACAAGCCGGTCGTACGCTTCTCTTTCCATGCCCTTTGAAAGTATGAGCTTGTGGGGAATGCCGTATGCTTCGGCAACTGCAAGGGCTCCGCACTCCTTATTCGCGATTATTATGGAAACCTCTGCATCAACAACCTTGTCTTTTATCGCTTCCAGAACCGCGGGAATGTCGCTTCCCCTCGTAGAAGCAAGTATTCCAATCTTCAGTGTCATTTCCAACGCCCCTCTTCCGACTTATTCGATTATTAAAAAACTTTACTCTTTGGTGTGCTTTCTCATCGGTTTTCTGAGAGCATTCTCGCTGCCTGAAGGGTGTTTTCAAGAAGCATCGCTATCGTCATGGGACCTACGCCTCCCGGAACAGGAGTTATCAGCGACGCCTTTTCCGAGGCCGACTCAAAATCAACGTCTCCGACAAGCTTTCCGTCAACCTTGTTTATGCCCACATCAATAACGACAGCCCCTTCCTTTATCATGTCGCCTGTTACAAGCCCCGGTCTTCCCACTGCAACAACGAGAATGTCGGCGCTCTTTGTGAGTTCCGCAAGATTCTTCGTTCTTCGATGCGCTATGCTTACTGTCGCGTTCTTCTTGAGCAGCATGAGCGCTGCGGGCTTGCCGACAATGTTGCTTCTTCCGACAACCACAGCATGTTTTCCCTCTGTCTCAACACCATAACTTTCAAGGAGGCGAATTATTCCCCGCGGGGTGCACGGCAGAAGAGCTTCCATGCCTACCACAAACCTGCCCACATTCACGGGGTGAAAACCATCAACATCCTTCTCGGGAGCAATCGCGGATATGACCTTCTGCTCGTCAATGTGCTCCGGCAGAGGAAGCTGGACCAGAATCCCGTGTATTTTGGAATCAGAGTTGAGCTTCCCTATGAGGGAAAGCAGTTCTTCCTCCGAAACGGACTCATCAAGGTGGTGTTTTACCGAGTAAATCCCTGTTTGTTCGCAGGCCTTCTGCTTGAAGCTCACGTATGCGGTTGAGGCAGGATTGTTTCCAACCTGAACCACCGCAAGCCCCGGTGGAAAGCCGTTCTTCTCCCTGAACTCTGAAACTTCAACCTTGAGATTTTCCTTTATCTCTTCTGCAACCTTCTTTCCGTCAATTATTTTTGCCATTATCCTTCACTCCAGATCCGGATAGAGCGGGAATCTCTTGCAGAGTTCAAGCACTTTCTGCCTGGTTTCCTTCACTACGCTGTTTTCGGCAATCTCTTTCCTGAACAAGGCAATCGCATCTTTCCGCTTCTCCCTGTCGTCGGGCATTTCGTATTTTACCGCTTCCTTTATGACATCAGCCATCCATTTTCCAATGAGCTTCATCTCCTCTTCCTTCATTCCTCTTGTGGTTACTGCCGGAGTTCCAAGCCGGACGCCGCTTGGGTAAAATGGAGAAGCCGGCTCTGCGGGAATCGTGTTTTTGTTCACAGTCATGCCTGCAAGGTCAAGCGCCTCCTGGGCAAAAAGCCCCTTTCCCTTGCCGAATGGGGTAAGGTCTATCAGCAGAAGGTGGTTGTCAGAGCCGCCAGTAACCAGTTTCATTCCTTCGTCAGCAAGCGCCGAGGCAAGGGCTCTGCTGTTTTTGACAATCTGCTCTGCATACTCCCTGAATTCAGGCTGCATCGCCTCTTTCAGCGCTACAGCAATCCCTGCGGTCACGTGGTCATGGGGGCCGCCCTGAAGTCCGGGAAACACTGCCTTGTCAATCTTTGCCGGCAGGTCAGGGTCCTTCTCGATTCCCTTCTTTGTCACCATAATCATTCCGCCCCTTGGCCCGCGCAATGTCTTGTGGGTTGTTGTTGTTACAATATGCGCATAGGGAACTGGGCTTGGATGGACTCCTGCTGCCACCAGCCCGGATATGTGGGCTATGTCGGCAACAAGATAAGCCCCTACTTCATCGGCAATCTCTCCGAACTCTTTGAACGGAAACTCTCTTGGATACGCTGTTGCGCCGCACCAGATGAGTTTGGGCTTGTGCTTTCTTGCTATCTCCCTGACATTGTCAAAATCAATGTATCCGTCAGGCCTTACATGGTATGGAACGCTGTTGAAGAAGATGGCTCCTGCGCTGACTTTCCAGCCGTGGGTCAAATGTCCGCCATCAACAAGGTTGAGTCCTGTTACGGTATCTCCTTTTTCGCAGACAGCCATGTAAACAGCAAAGTTTGCGGGGCTTCCCGAGTAGGGCTGGACATTCACATGTTCCACGCCGAATATTTTTTTTGCTCTCTCTATCGCGATGTCCTCGACCTGGTCGATGAACTCGTTGCCTCCATAATATCGCTTGTGAGGGTAGCCCTCCGAATACTTGTTGGTCAGAACAGAACCTACGGCAGCCATAACAGCCGGACTTGCGAAATTCTCGCTCGGGATAAGCTCAAGCCCGTTTCTCTGCCTTTCAAGCTCTTTTCTGACAACTGCAGCAACTTCCGGATCAGATTTCTCAATATCTGCTATAGCCATACGCCCACCTTCCGGCAGGAGAAAAAACATAACCCCCTACCGGTTTCATCTCTGCACCTGCAATATATATTGTTTTCTCTTCTGGAGAGTATATTCTTTTTCCAACTCTTTTGTTTCAGGCATTTCTCTCAAGAGCAACCTTTTTATAGCCATTATGTTTAACCACTCTTACTGAGTTACTATGCTGGAGGGGGTTTTATGATTAAAGGCACTTTTCGGGTTAAGTCAGGGCTTGCGCAGATGCTGAAAGGCGGCGTAATAATGGACGTTACCACGCCTGAGCAGGCGAAGATTGCAGAGAAGGCCGGCGCAGTAGCAGTAATGGCTCTTGAGAGGGTCCCTGCAGACATAAGGGCTGCAGGCGGAGTTGCCAGAATGGCGGACCCTGAAGTCATCAAAAAGATAATGAAGGCAGTGAGCATTCCTGTCATGGCAAAGGTTCGCATCGGCCATTTTGTGGAGGCACAGATTCTTGAAGAACTCGGCGTTGACTTCATTGACGAGAGCGAGGTGCTCACGCCGGCAGACCCGTTCAGACACATAAACAAGCGGGCTTTCAAGGTTCCCTTTGTCTGCGGCGCTCTTGATCTTGGTCAAGCACTCAGAAGAATAAACGAAGGCGCAGCCATGATAAGGACAAAGGGCGAAGCAGGAACAGGCAACGTGATTGAGGCAGTAAGACATGTCAGGACCATCGCGGGACAGATTAAAGCGCTTAAGGGGGCATCACGAACAGAACTTAAACAAATTGCCAGAAAGATGAAAGTTCCCTATGAACTTCTGAGAAAAACCGTTCAGCTGGGACGGCTTCCTGTTGTCAACTTTGCTGCCGGCGGAATTGCGACTCCTGCTGATGCAGCTCTCATGATGCAGCTTGGGTGCGACGGCGTTTTCGTAGGAAGCGGCATCTTCAAATCGGAGAATCCTCTCAAAAGGGCAAAGGCGATTGTGATGGCGACAACCCACTACAATGATGCAGGAATACTTGCCCAGGTTTCAAGAGGACTCGGCGAGGCGATGCCCGGCCTTGAGATAGACGCTCTTGAAATCAAGATGTCAAAGAGGGGGCTGTGAGATGCATCCCAAAATAGGAATTCTCGCGCTTCAGGGCGACTTTGCCGAGCACGTTCAAGTCGTAAAGCGTCTGAAAGCGGAGCCGGTTCTCGTGAAAACACCGGACTCGCTTGCTTCTGTTGATGCTTTGATAATTCCCGGCGGAGAATCAACAACCATTAGCCGGCTCATGAAAAAGTCAGGAATTTTTCCCCTGCTCAAACGCCTTGTTGGGGAGGGACTTCCTGTCTACGGCACATGCGCGGGCGCAGTCCTCCTCGCAAAAAACACAGGCGACGCAAGGGTCAGGCCGCTCGGAGCTCTGGACATAAGCGTAAAGAGAAACGCATACGGGCCCCAGAAGGAAAGCTTTGAGGGGGCTGTCGCCATAGTTCACGGAAAAGCGCGCGGAAGAGTGATAAAGGGGGTTTTCATCAGGGCTCCTCTGATAACCAGAACGGGAAGAAAGGTGGCAATTCTCGCAGTGAGAAAGGAAAACGGAAGCATACACCCTGTTGCTGTCAGGCAGGGCAACGTTATTGCAACAACATTCCACCCTGAACTCACGGGCGAAACGCTATTTCATTCAATGCTGAAAGAACTCGCCGAACGCAGGCAAAATGAACAGGCGTGAATTCCTCAACGAAACACTCGGATGGCTCCCTTACATTGGCGCCTCCGGCTTTTTGGGCTGGTTTGCATTTCATCAATACAAAAAATTCCATTCCCAAAAAGAATACTCGGGGAGGATAATCAACCGGCTCACTGCTCCTGGTAAAGGGATTGAACTTCTCACTCTGAAGGTTCCGGGCGACAATTATCTTGTTTTTGCCGTTCAGCATGACGACTGGCTCAGGTACGGCAGGCCCTCGACAGGCGACAGCGTTTCTGTCACGACAGGCAGTGACGGTTTTGCAATGTCCTACAAGCGAAAAGAAATAGTCGGCTCGCATGAATTCCGGTTTGTTCCCGATGAAGACATATCAGCCAAATTCGGTCTGGAAGGGGTTGAAGGCGGCCTTGAGAAAACACTCAATCCAAAACACCTCAACGAGATACACATCAAGCTTGCAGAAAGCATAACAAAGTATCAGCGGTAGACCTTCTTTTCGGTTACCACAATGTCAAGGGGAACGTCGTGCTCTGACACAGGGATTCTTTTCAATTTCTGGCTCTCAAACGCAAGCCCTATTTTTACCGCTTCAACGCCCTTCAGAAACACATCATAAAAGCCCATCCCATGGCCCAACCTGTTGAGATTTTCATCAAATCCCACGACGGGCACAGCGACAACATCTACGGCGCTCTTTTCAACGAACTTTGCTGCTCTGAGCGGCTCAAGAACTCCCATGAATCCCGGCGACAATTCCTCAAAGGTCGTGATGGCTGCGAGCTTCATAACCCGTTGCCGCGCATTCTCAACCTTTGGAAGAACCACTGTCTTTCTTGGCAGCAGCTCCCTGATGAGGTCGTGGGTAAAAACCTCGCTTCCCTTTGAAGCATAGAGCGCAATTGTGTCTGCTTTCATTACTTCCGGAAGCGCCAGAAACGACTCTTTAATCCTGCGGCTTTTTTCCAGGATTTCGCTCCAGTTCAGAGAGTCCCTCTCTGACAGAACTTCCTCCCGGAGAATCTTCTTCTCAATCTTTGCTTCCGTCATTGTTCTGAAGGAGGCGCCTGATGTGCTTGACGCGCCTTTCAATAAGACGTCTTGTTCCTATGTCGCTTCTGTGGAACACCGGACCTTTAACTCTTGAAACAGCGAACTCGGCGATGCTTTCCGCCTCGCTTATGGTGTCCGCAATTCCGACAAATGCAACAGCTCTTGAACCGAGCATGACAAGCCCCTCCGGCTTATCCTCCACGGAAGCGTAGAACACCCTTGCGTCCTTTCCAACAAGTGAGAGGTCAATCGTTTCGCCTTTTACCGGCTTTCCAGGGTATCCTTCCGGAACGGCATACTTGCACACAGTTGCCTTGTTTTCAAACTCCATTTTTACCCTGTCAAGCTTTCCCGAAACCAGCGCCTGGCACACCTCCACAAAATCCGACTTTATGAGAGGAAGGACATTCATCGCCTCCGGGTCGCCGAAGCGGGCGTTGTATTCTATGAGCTTAACGCCGTTGGCCGTCTTTATGAAACCTCCGTACATCACGCCCCGGTATGCCTCGCCGCACTCTTTCATTATCGCTTTGGCGACCTTTTCTGTTATTGCGTGCGCCTGCTTTACATCGTTCTCGTCAAGGAACGGAAGCAGATGATTTGCGTCGGAATAGGAGCCCATCCCGCCTGTGTTCGGTCCTTTGTCTTCTTCATAAGCCCTCTTGTGGTCCTGAACCACAGGGAAGTCAAGCACTGTTTCTCCGGAAACGAAACTTTGAAGGCTGAACTCCTCGCCCTCAAGCTTCTCCTCAATAACAACCTTCTGCTTTTTTGAAAGAATCTCCATCGCGTAATCATATGCCTCGTTGAGCGTCTTGAAATGGTCTCCCTGGACCTTAACTCCCTTTCCGCCTGTGAGCCCGTCCGGCTTCACAACGACCTGCCCCAGCTCTTCAAGATACTCTGTGAGTCCTTCTGACGATTCGAAGACGCGGAATCGCGGAAGTCCCTCTATGTTGTATTTCTGCATAAGCTCCCTCGTGAACGCCTTTGAGGTTTCAAGCCGCGCAAGCGACTTCTTGGGACCCACTGTGGGAATGTTGTATTCCTCGAAGAAATCCGCGATACCCGCTCCAAGAGGGGCTTCCGGACCTATAATTGCGAAGTTGGGCCTTATCCTCTGAATGAACTCCTTCATTGCCACGAAGTTCGTCAGGTCTGCAATCCTGTAGTCGTCGCAAAGCTTTGCTATCCCGGGATTCTTGTAGGACATTATTGCGTAAAGCTTCACATCTGTAGGGCTCATCACTGTTGCTTCGGCAATCGCGTGTTCTCTGCCCCCGTTTCCAACAAGCAAAACTCTGACAGTCATATAATCACCTTCACCTTAATTGTTAGAGATTAATCGCTTTCGCAGAACAAACCCTTTCCTTTTCTATCTTTTTGAGCATCTTCTGAGTCACGTCCCTTGTCGGATATTTCCCTGTGAAACACGCAGTGCAGAAATGTTTTATCTTGGGATTTCCGACTCTCGCGGCTTCAATCATGTCTTCAAGGTCCTGATACACAAGCTTGTCCGCCTTTATCATTTCGGCAATCCTTTTTACGCTCCTTCCTCTTGCTATGAACTCCGACTTGGTGGACATATCAATGCCGTAGACGCAGGGATACTTAAGCGGAGCACTGTATGAAGCAAAGAACACTTTCTCTGCGCCCGTATTCCTGACCATTTCAATTATCTTTCTGCTTGTGTTTCCCCTTACAATGCTGTCATCCACCAGAAGAACCTTCTTGTTCCTGATTTCCAGCTTTATAGGGTTGAGCTTGAATCTTATCGACTTCTTCCTTACCTTCTGGCCGGGCATGATGAACGTTCTTCCGATGTACCTGTTCTTTATCAGCCCTTCCCTGTACTTTATTCCCGTTCTGAAAGCAAGCTGCAGGCCGCTCGGCCTTGAAGTGTCAGGAACAGGAATGACAACGTCCGCTTTGGTTTTTGTCTTCTTCCATTTCTCCGCAAGCTTGTCCCCCAGACGGAGGCGCGTCTTGTAAACTGACACCTCGTCAAGAATGGAATCGGGCCTTGCGAAATACACATACTCAAAAATGCACGGCGTATGCTCCTTCCGGTTCACAATCCTGCTGTGCACTCTCATGTCCTTGTCTATGAAAATTGCTTCCCCGTTCTTCACATCCCTTATGAGCTCAAACCCGAGAATGTCAAGGGTGACCGTTTCAGAGGCGAATATGTATTCCGTCTTGCCGTTTACTTTCCTCTTTCCAAAAACAAGAGGCCTTATCCCATGCGGATCCCTGAATGCCAGCAAGCCGTATCCTCCAATTATTGACACGACAGAATAAGCGCCTTTTACTCTCTTGAACACTCTTCCAACGCTCTCAAAAATTGAACCGACGGTTGGCTTTCTGGAGCTGTGCTTCAAAAGCCCGTCAGCAAACACATTGAGTATTGCCTCTGCGTCGCAGCTTGAGTTGACATGGCGGCGGTTTTTCATGAGCAGCTCTTCCCTCAGCTCCTCGAAGTTGGTTACGTTGCCGTTATGCGCCAGCCCTATGCCGTACGGGCTGTTGACAACAAACGGCTGGGCGTCTTCTGCGCATCCCCCGCCGACAGTAACATACCTCACATGGCCTATTCCGATGTTTCCCTGCAGTTCGAGCATCTCGTCCCTGCCGAATATGTCGGCAACGAGGCCGTTGTCTTTTACCAGGTGAAACCTTTTGTTATAAGTCAGAATTCCCGCTGCATCCTGGCCCCTGTGCTGAAGCGTTATCAGGCCGTCATAGATAAGCGTGTTCACATTGTCGTGACCAATAATCCCGATTACTCCACACATAAGTCCACCCCGTAACTGGTTTCTTCAAACGAATTTAATGTCTTAAAGGGAAAACAATCCCCCAACGCCCTTCACGTCTTGCGACGCGAACTCAAAATTCATTCAAGAGCATCATATTTATACTTTTGCATTGAACCTTTAAACTCTTTTTATGGTGACGCTTCCGGGCTTGACGTTGATTATTATCTCCTCGCCCTCCTCAAACTGGCCGAATCGGGTCACAAACGGCGGAAGCACAATCTTTTCATCCCTCAGAGTCACTTTTTCTATTATGTCATGGGACCCCATTCCGTTCTTTATGCCGAGGTCTGTAAGTATCTTGCCCGCGTCCTTCTTCTTGTTTCCCGACTTAAACTCCTGCGTTCTCTTGAAAAGGTACTTTGCTATCTTGTCAGCCACATCAACCTTTGTTGCCTTTGTGATTCCCTGGAGCCCGGGGCTCAGGTTGGCTTCTATCACGACAGGTCCCTTCACGCTCTCCAGTATGTCAACCGCGCATATCTCTGCGCCTATCGCCCTGGCAGTTGCGACAGCAACCTTCTTTGTCCTGGCGTCAAGCTCCACTGCTTCTCCGAGCCCGCCCTGATGAATGTTTGCGCGCATCTCCCCGCTGACGGCTTTCCTTTTCATTGCAGCCACAACCTTGTCTCCTACAACGATTGCTCTTATGTCCACGCCGTTGGTGTCCACGTATTCCTGAATCAGGAACGGCTGTCTCAACGATGAAAGGGCATCAAGCATTGACGATGCGCTGGGATAAGAGTCGGCAACAAGAACTCCCTTTCCCTGCGTGCCGTGGGGAAACTTCATGATTATGGGATAGTTCACCTTTGCAAGAATCTTCTTTGCTGCACTGGGAGAAGCCGCCTGATATGTCTTCGGCATTGGGATGCCCCTTCTCTGAAGCTCCAGCTGCGTGAGGAGCTTGTCGTGGCCTATGGTAAATGCGTGCGCTGAAATAGGAGTATAAACGCTCGGAGGCAGAAGCGTCACGAGCGACTGGCTCAGGGTTGCATACCTGAAGCTCCCTTTTACGTATATGCAGTCATACTTTTTAATCGGGGTTCCCTCGACGAGAATCTCCCCTTCCTTTGAGCCGAGATTGACTTCAATCTTCCTGATGTCCAGCTCGTCAACCTCGTCAAAGTAGTTTCTCAGCGCCTTTGCGGTCCACTGGGAGCTGACGCTTCCAAGGCTGACGATTGCGCATTTAAGGGACGGCATGATTATCATCTCCTTCTTCTTTCCCGCTTTTTTCCGGCAGGGGCTTCTTAGGGTCTATCAGGAAATCCATCTTAAGTATGTTCTGGCCTATCAGCACAGGGTAAGTCAGATGACTCCTGTCGCTGAGCGTGAAGCTTGCCTTTATGCGCCTGCCGCCTATCCTTACGCTTGCTTTCACGACAGGTTTTGTGGTGCTGCCCTGGGCTGACTTCACAAACTTTGTCCTGGTAACAGGGCCCAGCTTGAGTTCAGAGGCAAGGTTTATGTCTATGCTGCTCAGAGTTGCTCCGCTGTCAATTCTCGCAATGACCTTTCTTGATTCCTCTTCTCCGATTATCTCAACTTCCTCTGCCAGACCAACTATTGTTCTGTTCCTGAGCTCGGAGATTGTCTTTTCGTCCATTGTTCGGGCCTCCTACTGGTCCGGCTGTTTCTTCTGCTCAGCATCGCTTTCTTTTCTGACCTCTTTTAGTGTAGGGAAAAATATGACCTCTCTTATTGAGTCGCTGTCTGTAAACAGCATGGCAAGCCGGTCAATGCCTATGCCAATTCCGGAGGCAGGGGGCATTCCGTATTCCAGCGCCTTCAGGAAGTCATGGTCTGTCCGCTGGGCTTCCTCATCGCCCTTGCTCAACTTTCTCTCCTGCTCCTCCCAGTTTCTTCTCAGAATTGCAGGATCGTTCAGTTCGGAATAGACATTTCCGTATTCTCTTCCTGCGATTATCAACTCAAATCGTTCCGTGAAATTGGGGTCGTATTTTGTCGGCTTGGCAAGCGGCGAGACCTCTATCGGATAATCCATCAGAATCGTGGGCTGTTCCAGTTCCGGCTCCACAAGCTCTGAAC
>RFJB01000106.1 GCA_003695045.1 Candidatus Woesearchaeota archaeon
GAGCAAGAGCAGGGGAACATTCCTTACTGCCAGGGAATTTCTTGAGTTTGGAAATCCCGAGCATTTGCGCTATTACTACGCTGCGAATCTCAGCAGGTCTATGACTGATCTTGACCTTGACTTTGACGATTATGTTGAAAGGATTAACAATGAACTTGTGTCAAACATCGCGAACTTTGTTTACAGAACTCTCTCGTTCATCAACAGGAACTTTGACAGCAAACTGGGAAAGCTTCCGGATCCCGGGGATGTTCCGGAGATAAAGCAGCTCGGGGAAATCTACGGGCAGGTAAAGGACGACTTTGAGAACGTGCAGTTCAGGTCTGCGATGAACGGAATCCTGAAAGCGGGAAGCATAGGGAACCGCTACTTCCAGGACAACGAGCCGTGGAAGCTTGTCAAGGAAGACAGGGAAAAAGCGCATTCTGTGCTCACGCTTGCAGCCAACATGGTGCGCAACATTGCTGTTCTTCTGAAGCCCGTTCTGCCCAGGTATGCCGAGAGCATAGAGAGGCAGTTGAATCTTGAAGATCTATCATGGAATGACCTCGGCTTCGACCTTGAAGAGCATGAGATTGGAAAGGCAGAGATGTACTTTTCAAAGATTGAACCGGTCAAAATTGCTTCCAGGGAGAGCCCTCTTGACCTGCGCGTGGCTGTTGTTGAAAAAGTAGAGGATCATCCCGATGCTGACAAGCTCTATGTTTTGTCCATTGACCTCGGCTCGGAAAAGAGGCAGCTTGTTGCGGGTCTCAGGCCGTATTATTCTCCTGACGAACTCGTGGGAAAGCATCTTGTTGTTGTCGCAAATCTTGAGCCGGCTGTCCTGCGCGGCGTTAAGAGCGAGGGCATGCTTCTTGCCGCGGACGCCGACGGCAAAGTTGGAGTGCTGAATGTTCCTGATGCAGAAGCAGGAACAAGAGTCCTGCCCGAGGGCTTTTCAACAGCATCTGAAAAGAGGATTTCCTTCAAGGATTTCCAGAAGATAAAACTTGAAGTCAAAGATGGGAAGCCAATGCAGGACGGCATGCCGCTGGTTGCCGGCAAAGGGAAGATTCTTGTTGACAGGGGCATTAAGGAAGGAAATGTTCGATAGGGAATGCCAAACCTCTACCTCTTTGACAGCGACGGAGTAATCTTTGATTCGCTTCCCGTTATTACGGAAGTGTTCAACATTCTTTCAGGGAAGTACCATCTGGGCAGGAGGTTTTCCGAGGAGGAGTTTGCGCTGCTTTTCACGCAGAACATTCACTACCGCTTTAAGGAGTTCGGGCTTGAAGGCAGGAAAGCAGAATCTTTCCTTAAGGACAAGTCGGAAATGTACCTTGACAGGATTAATGAGTTCAGGATTTTTCCGGGCATGAAGGATGTCATGGGAAAGCTCTCCGGGAAGGGGGTTGTTGTTATAATCTCATCAAACAACCAGGCGCTGCTTGAGGAACTCGCAAAAAAGCACGGGCTCTCATTTGTGAAGGAAATTCTCGGTTCGGAAGTGGAGCGGAGCAAGGTAAAGAAGATTTTGATGATGAAGGAGAAGTATGCTCATGAGAAAGCATACTACATCGGCGACACAACAGGAGATATTGCTGAAGCCAGGAAGGGAGGTGTTGTCCCTGTTGCGGTCACGTGGGGTTTCCACAACAGGGCTCTTTTGGAAGGCGCGAATCCTGATTTCATCTTTGACAGGCCGGAAGAGCTTTTGAATTTGTGATTGTTTTGTGTTTCTACTTCATTGCTATGTCTGCTATTTCCGGCTCCGAGAGGAATTTCTCTCTTGCGAGTTCGTCTATGATGTAGTATGCCTGTTTGCTCTTTATCTTGAAGTCCTCGTCCAGCTTTTCAAGGAAGCTTTCGGCATCCTTCAGGCTTCTGAAGACAGCTTCAACCATGAAGTCGTATCCGTTGTTTATTTTGTATAAGCTGTTGACATTCTGGTGCTTGAAAAGGTATTCCCTGATGTTTTCCTTGTCCTTCTTGTCGACTTTCAAAGCAACGTTTACCCTTGCGTTGAAGCCGAGCCGCTCAAAGTCGAGAAGGCAGGTGTGCCTTTTGATGTATTCTGCGTGTTTCAGCCGGTCGAATATGGTGCTTACCGGTATTCTTGTTTTCTTTGAGAGTTTTGTCAGGCTTTCTCTTGCGTTCTGCCTCAGATGGGCCATGAGAAGCACATCCTTGTCGTCTTTTTCCATCCCACTCACCTCGAATCGATTGTTATTATCGATAAATATTATTATGTGCAATTCAGATATATATTTAATCGTTATATTATTAGAACGCATTATAATATTATAACAATAAAGTTAAATTTATATAGATGTTCTTTCATTATTATGATTGTGAAGCGAAAAGTAGCTCAGATAGGGCCTTCAACACTGATGGTCAGCATCCCCAGCGAGTGGGCGAAGAAGCACAACCTCAGGAAAGGGGTTGAGGTAGAGGTTTCTGTCCACGATGACCGGCTCGTGATAAGCACCGAGAAGATAGATGAAAAGCTGGTGGGAGCTCTTGATGTTTCCAAGCTGCGCGGCATGATGCTGAGATACATAGTGAGCATGTACAAGCGCGGCTATGACGAGATTCTCGTCGAGTTTGACAGGCCTGAACTTGTTTCAGAGATACAAAAAGCGATAGGCAAGGAAGCAGTGGGCTATGAGATAATGGAGCAGGGAAGCAGAACGCTTGTCATAAGGAACATTGCGGAAACGACAGGCGATTATGAAACAACTCTGAGAAGAACTTTTCTGCTGCTCAATACAATGGCGAAAGAAGCGTATGAAGCGCTGGAAAAACACGAGTTTGATACGCTGAAGAATGTTGCGTTCCTTGAAGAGGCAAACAACAGGTTCACGACAACAATACGCAGGACAATAAACAAGACAATGCCGAAAAATGCCACTCTTGTATATTACATTGTAGAGCAGCTTGAGAAGATTGCGGACCAGTACAAGTACCTGTGCATGCACTTCTTCAACAAGAAAGACGAAAATGTCAAGCTCGGCAAAAAAGGACTTGAGCTTTTGAAGGCAACAAACGACTGCTTTGATGTTTTCTCAAGAGTTTATTACGCCTATGACCAGCGCAAGATTGTTTTTCTTGGCGAAGAGAGAAAGCGCATAGTTGCAGAAGCGGCAGAGCTTCTTGAGAATGCCAAGTCGAAGCATGACAGGGTGCTGGCGCACTATGTTCTGACTATAGTTCAGGAAGTGTTCTGCCTTGTGGGGCCGTACCTTGCGATGACGTTATGATATGCTCTTTATGTTTTTGCGCCACTTTCTCTTGAGTAGAATTTCTTTGTGATTGCGTTCAGTTCCCTGTATGCGTCCCTGAGAGAACTGCTCAGAGTTCTTTCAGAAGACATTAAATCGGTAATCTCCATGGCTGTTCTCAGCCAGTTGAGGGCAATCCCATGCTTCGAAGGCCTGTCCGAGAAAAAGCCGTAGTTGGTGTATGTCCTGTAAATCACGCTGTCTGCGTAGCTGCGCCAGTTAGCGGAAGCATCTTCTGTTTTTCCCGAGAACCTGCGGAAATAATCAGCGTATTTCTCAACAAGTTTTGCCTGCTCTTCCAGCGTGAGAGTCCCTGAATAAACCAGGAGGTTTGTCAGGTCTATGAATTGAGGCACGAGATAACTGGGCTCTGTGTCGATGACAACCATTCTGCCTTCAGGGGTTATTATGAAGTTTTCCGGATGCGCATCTTTGTTGGCAACCCAAAGGGCATTCTCAAGGTTGGCTATTACGGGCAGGAATTGTTTTGCAATGTACTTTCTTTCTCCAGCATATTCAGAGTCCGGAAGGACCTTTTCAAGACGTTTAAGCAGAGCGCTTTCAAGGTCTATTCTTCCGGTGACAAATCTTCCTCCTGGATCTGTGCGAGCATGGTACAGGGCAAGAATCTTCATTGCGTCATCCAGGTATAGCATTCCTTCTTCCTTGTTTTCCTGAAGAATCTCCAGCAGGGTTTTTCCGTCCTCACGCTCCATTAGGTATATGAAGGGCGCTGCTTCAGGGGCAAGATTGTTTCTGACCACTGCAAGCGGAGCGGGGCTTGAATAAACGCTTCCGAGTTCTTCCTGGAGGATGCCTTCAAGGCGCTTTGCGTTTTCCGCTTCAAGGTCGAGCTTTTCCTTTTCCCCTGTTTTCATGATTAGCAGTTTTCCGAGCCAGTTGTAGTCTTTGAGTTTGAAGACAGGATTCTTTGACTCGCCGATTCTTTCAACAGCGTAATCAGCTAAAATCAGGTTTACGGCTTTTTCATAGGCGTCCTGCGATGGCAGGC
>RFJB01000107.1 GCA_003695045.1 Candidatus Woesearchaeota archaeon
GCATGGAAGGTTTTCAAAACAGGCGCGGGCAGCGCTCTTCTCAAAAGCCCCCAGGGTGTCGCCAAAATAGTGAGCAAACTCGCAAGTGCGGTAAGCAAACCGGTAACTGTAAAGATAAGGGCAGGCATTGATGAAAAGCACATCAACGCTGTTGAGGTCGCCAAGGCAGTTGAAGATGCAGGCGCTGCCGCCATTGCAGTTCATGGAAGAACAGCAAAGCAGGGGTACTCAGGAAAGGCGGACTGGAATCTGATAAAAAGAGTGAAGGAAAGCGTCGGAATTCCCGTGATTGGCAATGGCGATGTATTCAGTCCGGAGATATTCGCGAAGCGGCTTGAGGAATCTGGGGTTGACGCAATTCTGATAGCGAGAGGAGCGATAGGGAACCCTTACATATTCTCGCAGATAAGGGATTATCTTGAAAAAGGCAGTTATGATTTCAAAAGTCCCCTTGAACAGTTCAGGGATTACTTGAAGTTTGCTGATAAGTGGAGCATTGGCTATGCACAGTTAAAACAGCAGGCGATAAGCTTCGCTCGGGGCTTTGAAGGAAGTGCGAAGTTACGGGCAAGGTTGTCTGGCGCAAAAAGCAGGGAAGAAGTGGCTTGTCTGATGGATGAAGCAGGAGATAGACATAGAACCTGACAAACCAAAAAGTATAAATATCAAAGTTGACACGTTTAGAATGCAAGGTAAGCAAGTGTAGAAGGCAGGAACGCAATGGCGTTTCAGGGTCCCAAATGAGTGGGGCCTTACAAAAGGGATTCCTCAGTGTTGGAAGAGAAAGGATACACGTGCGGACCTTGGAAAGAGAATTCTTACGAGTTTACGACAGGCGTAGTTCTCTATCCATGCTCATTCTCACACAGAATTATTCAAAGCAGTGCAAGGGGGGATAAACATGGAAAACGCAGGAGTTGATTTTTCCAAACATGCAAGAAATGACAATGAGAAGAATATTGCCGAAGCATACTCCCGGCTGGAGAGCGAGATAAAATCAGCAATCCCGCAGGGCTATGAGGCGGATGCCGTGCTTATCTTCCCTGCTAAGAATGTTGAGGAGTACATTGAGAAGAATATAAGGGGTGCTGTTGCCGGATTTGAAGAACTTAGAAACATGGGGCTTGTCAACAAAGCCCTTGTCATGCCTGTTGAAGGCGGCTCGAAAGACGACACGTGGAAGGTCATTGAGTCCCTCCAGAAGGATGGCGACATAGGTGTCAGGGGAATAAGATACACCGACTTTGAATCTTACAAAAATCTTGCTGAAACTCTTGGCTGGTTTGACAGCAGCAGCACAAAAGACCCTGTGGGGAAGGGTCTGGGCGTTCTTGTAGGTCTTCTTGCTGCCTCTCACATCGGCAAGACCACAGACAGGCAGCAGCCGGTCATCCTTGAGGACTCGGATTTAATGTATGTCACTCCAAATACAATAAGCACTGACGCCCTGCCAATCCTTTCAGGCGATGCGCAGTTTGGACTCTCAGAGTACATCCGGCACAGGCGCGACGGAAGCATAACCAACAATGTTGTTTATCCGCTGTCATCTCTTGTGTTGAACAACTCTTCATTCAGGCAGCTTATTGGCGGGGACGTTTCAATGAGCGATGATGCTGTGAGAAAGTTTCTCAATGATGCAATGTGGACCCAGATTGCGGACTACGCATTAAGGTATGGAATAGATATCGGACTCAGTTTGAGCGCGGTGTTCGATGATAGTATTAACGTGACCGCGCTGCCCAAGGGAGTGAAGTATCACGGTTCCACAAAGCACTATGCGACAAAACCGGATTTTCTGCCAGGCATGGCTCAGGAGGTTCTTTACACCCTGTTATGGAAACTTGTGCAGTATGAGGATAAGTGGAAGCACCAGACAGAGGATCCTGTAACTGCCAGGGCGCGGCTGGACAATGTTTCTGTTCCTGAAGTGGCCGCTCCGGACATAGATTCCCTTTTGAGGGATTACTCTTACGCAATGCTCAACGGAGGGGGCGAAAAGCTGAAGGAACTTCTTCAGAAAGCAGGGGGAAACTTCAAGGTCTATGACACGATGGAATATCTCGCGCACAAGATAGATGAAGAGGGCAGAGTTTCCGTGCCCATGGACGACTGGATGAGGATGCTTGTCGGTTACCTGTCAACATTCAAGGGCCTTGATGAAGAAAGCAGGAAGGAATTAGTGCACCATTTCTCTCAGATACCTTACAAGCTGCTCACGGCTGACAGAGTCCAGAAGGTCAACGGAATAACAGACATGGAAGCGGAGAGGCGCATAGTGGAGGACGAAGTCAACAGGGCTTTGTTGAGAAGAAACGACTATCTTAGAGAGTTTAACCTCATTTAGGATATTTTTGGACATTGACTGCAGAGCAACAGAAGGCCTTGAACAGCGAGAGAAAGATTTATATATAACCATTCATGAATTTGATTTCATGAAAATCGCTTTTTTTGAAGTCCGCAACAGAGGAAGAGAAAAGTCCTTCTTTGACAGGAACCTGAAAGGTCATAAAGTGGTCTATTTTAATGAACCGCTCACAGAAGACAACGCCCACAGGGTAAAGGGATTTGATGCTGTTTCTATTTTCATATACTCAAAAATCAACAAAAAAGTTCTCAGCATGCTCCCCAAACTGAAACTTGTCGCCACGCGCTCGACAGGATACGACCATATTGACATCAGGGAATGCGCAAAAAGAAAGGTTACTGTATGCAATGTTCCCTATTACGGAGAGAATACTGTTGCAGAGCACACCTTCGCACTTATTCTTGCGCTCTCAAGGAATGTTCACAAGTCATACGTGAGAAGCTTAAGAAGAGATTTTTCCATAGAAGGCCTGCAGGGCTTCGACCTCAAGGGGAAAACGCTTGGCGTGGTTGGAGCTGGAAGGATAGGTCTGCATGTTATCAGGATCGGCCGCGGCTTCGGAATGAATGTTCTCGCTTATGACGTCCATCCTGACAAGTGGCTGTCAGAGGTCATGCACTTCAACTACGTGCCGCTGGAGGAGCTCCTAAAGAAGTCAGACATCATAACGCTCCATGTTCCATACAATGAGCACACACACCACCTGATTAACAGGGAGACCCTCAAACTCGTGAAAAAAGGCACAATCTTAATCAACACATCGAGAGGAGCTGTTGTTGACACAGACGCATTGATAGAAGCCCTGGAATCAGGCAAACTGGGAGGAGCCGGCCTTGATGTTCTTGAAGGAGAGGAGTACATAAAGGAAGAGAAGCAGTTGCTGTATGATAAGAACAAGACAGAAGCGCTGGGAAGCATAATTAAGGATCACATTCTTCTGAACATGGACAACGTTGTTTTTACTCCTCATATAGCGTTCTACAGCAAGGAAGCTCTGGAAAGAATCTGGCAGACAACAGTTGATAACATTCTGGCGTTTGAGAAGGGAGAACCGCAATACACAGTCAATTAACCACCACACAATCGTAACATTTAAATAAGGTTTCTGCTTCCCCCGCAGCATGTCACTCACAAAACTTCTAAAATTCAAAGGTCCCGTAGTGAAAACTGTTCTGAACGAATACACACCCCTTCAAGATCTGGAGTATGTCATAGGCAAGAATCCTATGTGGGCGATAAGTGTCGAGAAAAAGGTGCCGTATGAGGCGCCCGCTCTTGCCTCATCAATAGATGAAATTCCAACACCTGAACCAATGCTTTTCAGGATTCCTGAGATAAGCTATGAGGACAACGACCTGAAACCGGAAGAGCTGGTTACCCTGCTCAACAGCATAAAAATCGTTGCCGGAGTGGAACCGATACATAGCCAGCCGGTTGGGATGAAAGTTTATGAAAAAAGAGGTCGGGACAACAACGAAAACAAAAGCCCTGATTTGCTGGTGGTTCTTAATGACATGAAAGGGGATTACGAAATACGCATGAGAGGTTACAATCCCGTTGATGAATCCGAGATTTACTCTCTTCACACACTATTTGGAATCGCGAGCCCCGAAGGGCTCAGGCAGGACGGCATCACAGAGGTGCAGCCAGAGCACCTGATAAACAGCGCCAAAGAGAGAACGGAGGCATTCAATCACGGTCAGAGTTATGTTTTTGCAGAGCCATTCATAGACAAAGAGAATCTTGCAGGATTGGAACTTTACCTTGATGTTTCTCCTGAAGAACTCACAAGGCATCTCAAGCGGCTAGCGCTCGCAGAAAATTTTGGAGTGGTTAGGGACGATACAGTTCAGGAGATAAGCATAGATGACCTTCCTCTGTATATGGATAAAGGAGTAAGGTTAAAGAAAGAAGACCGATATCTCGGCACCCTGATGGGTTTGGCTCCCGACCAGTCAGATAAGCTGCCGGATGGCGGCATCAGGTTTATCCTTGACTTTGACGCAATAGATTATGTGAATCAAAGAAAGCACCTGACTGAGTTCTCCTCAGCGCTTCCCGTTCAGATAGCGGGGTATGCGATGCACAAGTCGTACCGGCCCTAAGATGACAAAAGAGAAAAC
>RFJB01000108.1 GCA_003695045.1 Candidatus Woesearchaeota archaeon
CTTTCTCTGGTGCGGAAAGAGTTTTTCTCCGGATGTGATGACGCCCTTAACGCCTTCAAGGGACATGCCGCGCTTTTTCATATAGTCAGCCATAACTTCTATTGAGGATGCATACCCGTGGATGTACTCCGGCTTGAACCTGACAATCTGCTCGGAGTATTTTTCCAGCCCTTCAGGAGTGAACCTGAAGGAAGGGACAAGAAGCCGGTTGTGAGTGAGCCACATGTGGATTCTCTTCTTCAGTTTGTGCTCGTCTTTAAGGTCGAAGGTTGCCCCCCAGAGGTCTGCGTATTTGGAGCCGAAATCAAACCCTATCCATTTCCATGCGCGGTACATCGCAGCAAGGTGGTACTCGAAGGTCTTTTTGGCGTTGTAGAAAACAAGAGGCCTGCCCGTTGAGCCGCCCGTGCGGTAGAGCGTGGGTTTGAACAGGTCCATGTTTCTGACTTTCATGTCGTCAAAGTTTTTCGCTATAAGCTCTTTGGTGAGGACGGGAAGTTTTTTGAGGTCGTGAATGTCCTTTACATCCTCCGGCTTCAGCTTTCTCTCGCGAAAAACCCGTCTGTAGTAGGGCACATTTTCGTATGCGTGTTTAAGCAGAGCCCTGAGGCGCTGGTTTTGGAGTTCTTCCAGTTTTTCCAACGGCCAGTGCTGGCTTTTCTCGAGTTCTTTGAGGTAGGAGAGGGTTTTTCTTCCTGCGGCGAATTCCCACAGCGGATTGGTGAAGTATTTGATTATGAAGCGGTTCATTTTCCGCGCCTCCTGCTCAGCTCAGAAGCGAGGATGGACTCCAGCTTGGCTGTCACTTTTTTCCATGAGAATTTTTCAAGAGCGAACTTTCTTCCTTCCAGCCCTTTCCTTGCGCAGTAGTCGGGGTTTTCAAGAAGGAACTGTATCTTTCTCGCAAAGGCATGCCTGTCATTCAGGGGCACGTATTCAACATGATTTCCGTACACTTCGTGAAATATTTCCTTGTCTGAGCATATTGCGGGCGTTCTCATCAGCAGGGCTTCCAGGGGAGGCATGCCGAATCCCTCGTGGAGTGATGGAAAGAGGAGGACTCTGGATTCCTGAAGGAGCCGCCACTTTTCCGAATCAGCGACTTTGCCTTTGAAGCGAACTTTTACATTCAGAGAGCGGGCAAGGTTCTCAAGCTCTTTTCTCATCGAACCGCTGCCGGCAATAATAAGAGGCGGCGCATTCTTCACAAGAGACAGCGCTTCTATTGCAAAGCCGATGTTCTTGTAAATGTCGAGGCGGCCGATGTAGATAATCTGGTTTTTCTTCTTTAATGAAGGATTCAGGGAAACCTCGTCCACGCCGGGGTAAACATAGTCGTTTACCTTCTTTGTTTTCAGCCAGCCGTCGCACCATCTCTTTGAAAGTTTGGAAGTGGATATCAAAACGTCTGATTCCCTGTAAGCTTTTTTTGTGCGCAACCAGCTCTTCTTGAATCTCCCTTTGTATTCCTCAAACCACAACCTGCCAAGGTCATGCTCCATCCATGGAGGAGTTTCATAGACGAAGTTGGCGGAAAGAGAACCTGAGAGTCTGGCAAGCTTCACTGCCTTGATTGCGGAATCCCTCAGCGACCCGATTATCCAGTCGAAGCGTTCCCTGATAACAAAGCGCCTGAGATGCGTTGAGAAGTAAATTTTTTCCATCAGATTGTCTATCCTGCCCGCGCCTTTAAAGAGCCGTGGAAATCCGGGCCTGCATGAGACAGTGTGAAATATGGACAGGTCCATGCCTTTGATGACCGGATTGTCCTTGTGAATTCCTTCCACAGAGACAATGTGCCCTTTTCTTGCAAGATGCTCTGCGTATTTGAGAAGGGCGTAGCCACCGCCTCCAACAGCTTTTCCCATGTCGCACAGGAACAGGATTTTCAAACAGACCTCCCTCCGTTCAGGTCATAGATGTCAATCATGCCGGAAGAGTAGACCTTGTTCTTGAGCGGCTGCACGGACTCAAAGAAGCGCGTCTTGGCAGGATAAACCGGTGAATCAATCAGGTATTTGATGGAATATGAGTCAATAATTCTCCACGCGATGGGGTCTGAGATGGTCCTGCCGTTGAGAGAAGCGATGTGCCTTCCGTGATAGTAAGTTCCGGGGAAGAGCCAGTCGTTGAGGTAGTAGAGCTCCCTCACTTTTCTGCCGCTCTTCAGGTCCCGCCATACCTGCGTGAGGTTTCTGCGCTCCACCTGGAGGTCCGGCCTGATGTAGATTATCTGCGCGCCCACGGCATTCGGCTTGCCAGAATAGAATGCTGCTGCCCTGTCAAGCTGAATTGAGGAAGAAGTGTGTATTGAGTACTGGCTGTCATCGCTCATGAAATTGCCGGCCGCGACAAGGTACTCTTCAGGGACGTAAGGAGTCGGTTCTTCTATGCCGACTGAGGAAAGGTAGAAGTCCCTTTGGACAAACACGACAGCAAACAGAATATGCAGCAGGAGAAATCCTGAAAGAAGCGCGAATGCAATCTTTCTGCTCCGCCTTACTGCGACCCTGAAAGCAAGCACAAGGCCAAGGGAGGAGAACACTGAATAAACGGGAATCATGTAGAGGCGTATGTACTCCCAGTCCAGAATGAACTGGCTGAAACCTATCGCGGTGACAAGCCAGAAATAGTCGTAGAATGACTTGGCTGGCTTGAAGGCAATGTGAACGAACGCAAAGGGCGCGAACCATATCAGTGGTGTCACGTTGTTTGTCAGGTTGAGAATGAAATTGAACAGGATTACAAAAAATGAATCTCCCGAGAGGAGAAAACTATGCGTGTAATGTTCGAAGCCGGTTCTGTAAAAACCGGAACCGGAAATTGTCTTCAGAGAGAAGAGTATAAAGACCAGGAAAAGGCCTACTGCGATTGAATAATGGGAATTGCCGGTGATGGTTTCGTAAACAGCAACGCTTTTCTCCCGCAAATTCCGTATAAGGTGATGTTTGCGCCTTGAGATGCTGAGGACGGCGAAGGCGGCTGCGATTAGCAGAATGAGAAACAGCAGGAGAATCCACGAGTGTTTTTCAAGGATGTTTTTCAGGTGGACGAGGAGCCTGCCACGCAGGGAAAGGTCAAGCGCTTTTGATGCGAAGGAGATGCCTGCAAGATAGAGTATGTCCCTGAAGAGGGAATCCGTCGTTCTTTTGAGGTTTGCTTTCCTGATGTCAAACCAGTAATAGTATGCAGCCAGAAGCAATATTGAGACGACTGACAGAATTTTAAGTTTTATAAATCTCAGGAGGAGCAATGAGAAGACAACAAATGAAGTGTCAATGGCAAGGTACCATTGCGAGCGGTCGTAATGCGGCTTTCTTTTCATGTACAGCCAGGTCGTTTTGTACCACTGCCAGAGCTCTCTGTGCTTCTCGACAGCAAGAGAAAGAAAGAAGGCAATCACAAAGATGATTGAAAGCTGGGAAAGGCGGTGGATTATGCTCATGAGGATGAACAGGAATGCCGCCATGAGTATGTTTTTCCACAGGCCGGGCTTTTTTTCAAGAAGGTTCTCCCTTATTCTGAAAAGGAAGATGATGAAAAGAGGGTAGAGCATTATGTTGGTTATTCGCGTGGAAGCGTTGTTGGATGTGACCTTAACGAAGAAAACAGATGTGAGATAGATGAAGGACGCGAAAAGCGAAGTGTCAAAGCTTGTCCAGTAGCGCATCATGAGAAAGAAAAAGTATGCTGCGATGAAAGATGAGATTATTGAAAAAACAAAAACTGCCTGGGAAAAGGTCATGCCTGTGAGAAGGGTAAAGATTGACATGAAGAACTCGTACCCTGAAGGGATTGAGAGGGGATAGTAGCCGAAAAGCGAGAGCGGATGCAGCACCCATGTTGCATACCCCTGCGAGAGAAGTATCTTTGTGAAGGAGCCCCAGGTGTAGTGGTCCGGATGCCACGGGTGAAGGTAGCTCAATCTCAGGAGGACAGCAAGAGCTGACGAGAGCAGCAACACCAGGCCGAGCGCGAACCAGTTTTTCTTCATGATTTAAGGCCTCCTTCTTTTACTATTTCAATCTTTGGTTTGAAAGAGCTTACGGGTTTTGGATGCATGAAGAATCCGCGAAGCATTCCAAGCGCCTGAAAGTTGTAGCTGAAAATGCTGAAAGCCAGCTGACGGAAGCTGTTCTTTCTTGCGGAAAGGAGAGCGACCATCATTGAAGTAGCAAGAAGGTAGGTAAGCAGCGGGATGGCAGACCGGAAGAGGAAAGCAAAAGAGAGTATGCCAGCAACAAGCCATAAGAGCGAGGCAAAGTATATCTTGAGTTCATTGAGCGTTCTCCAGAAGTGTCTGCCTCTAAGAGAGTACCTGAGGTACTGGCCGGAACCGAAGATATATCCAGATTTCCAGCGGTTGATGAGCGTCCTGAATTCCGTCCCTTCATCTCCATAATGGCTGACCATCCTGTGGGGAATCCTCACAAGGATTTTTCCGAGCTTTTCAATCTTGGCTGCCAGGTCGTACTCCTCGTATGCCTTGAGATACGGATTTGAGAAGTATCCGACCTCATTAATGCACGACCTTCTGTAAACGCCGCCCATGCCAAGCTGCCTTACAGGTTTCGGCTTTGAGACAACATGGTCCTTGTAGCGGACCTGGAATGCGAGGTTGCCCCGGGAGAGTTCTTCAATATTGCCACCCACTCCGCAGATGAGGGGGTCTGCAAAATAAGGAAGCGCTTCTCTCAGGAAGTTCCTGTCAAGCACCATGTCCCCGTCAAGAATGTATACGAAGTCGGATTTTGTTATCAGGTATCCTATCTGGGGCCCTATGCCGCAGCACCTTTCGGATTTGTCTTTGAGTCTGACAATTTTGACGGGATACCTTGACGCTATTTCCACTGTTCTGTCTTCAGAGTTGGAATCAACAAGGACTATCTCCGCGTTGAGACCCCTTGTCGCCCTGAGGGCGGATTCTATGCATTCGGCTATGTGCTCTTCTTCGTTCAGGGCTTTGATGATTACGGCAACGGATGATTTGAGGAGGGATTTGTCCCTCAGCAGGCCGACGATGCCGATGCGGGAAAGAAAACCGCTCTTCAGAAGCACGTTTTTCCAGGAGAAATTCCCCGCAAGATTCCTGTTGTTTCTGGACATTTTTGAAAGCATATTCCTGTCAGAGAGAAGCGTCAGGATTGCGCCGGCAAGCGATTTAGGGTTTGAGGGCTCAAACAGGATGTAGTTGTCCCCTTCTTTCAGGTAGTTCTTCTCGTTGATGTCCGAGTCGCTCATGATTATGGGAAGTCCCGCTGCGAGGTATTCCAGCGTCTTTCTGACTGAGAGATGCTTCGTGACCTCTGCCTGCTTGTAGGAGAGGACTGCCGCTTTGGCAATCTTCAGAAACATTATGGCGTCGCGGTGCGGTATTCTTCCCGTGAAAAGCACTTTCGGGTATTTTTTCCTGAGTTCGGCAAGCGGGGCTTTGTGATAGGGCACTCCCGCAACGAAGATTTGTATGCCGTCCGGCAGAAAATTGCTTGCCTCAAGGATTGTTTCCACATCAACCCAGGGCATCCAGTTTCCTATGAACCCGACATAGTCAGTTTTTGGGTTGAGCCCGTATTTTCTGAAGAACGACTTTTTAAGGGGCTTTGAGAGCACTTCCTTGAACTCGTCAAGATTGACCCCGTTCTGGAGGATAAGGGCTTTTCGCTTCAAGGAGGAGTCCATGTCGTCGTAAATGCCCGGGCTTACTGCAAGAATTATGTCTGCAAATCTGTGCGAGAGTTTCTCAACAGGCATTATGAGACGCGACTTTAATGGCTTCCCCTCTTCAAGGAGTTCCTTGTAGCGGAAGCAGTGCATGTCGTAGACAAGTTTGGCTCTGAAAAGAAACGCCACCGGCTTCAGAGCGAGAATGTAATAGTATTCCCTTGTCATGACAAGGCGGGTGCGTTTGAACACGATGAAGAACGAAGCAACCAGCAGCATGAGAATCTTGTAAATCTGCCTTCCGAGAAAAGATTCTCCAAATGAAGGCAGGACGACCGTTGCGCGCCTGTTCTCCTTTTTGGAGGAGGACTTAGCAATTATGTCCACATGGATGTGCTCCCTGAGCGATTCCGCCAAGTTGAGGATTCTTGACGGTGGCGCCTCATTGTATGTCATGCGTTCTTTCGTGATGATGAGCATCTTTTGCATTTCAGTCCACTCCGTGGCTTTTGTCGTCTTTTTCGGGTTTCTTTGAAAGTTTTTTGAGTTTGTAAAACACGCCGTTGATTTTTGCCTTTGCAACTGCGAGCGAATCAGCAGGATTGATGCTTATTCTTGGAACGGCAAGAGGGTTCGGCTTCGCGTTTTTTCTTCTGGAGGTTGGTGCCAGGGGAAGCCAGCCGATTCTTGTTGTCACGGCGTACCGGTAGCCGGCTGTCTTTGCAGCCCTTATTGTGTCGCTGTTGAAATTTCCGTTGGGGTAGCACAGGATTTCCGGTTTCATTCCTGTTTTCTTCTTTATTGTTTCGGACGAGAGTTTCAGCTGGCGAAGCTGCTCCCTGAAGGGAAGCTGGTCAAGCAGAGGATGGCTGGAGGTGTGAGAGCCGTAGTCAAACACGTCGGAGCATCTGCTTACATCAGACCATGATGCAAACCGGAAGTTTCGCTCTATGTGAGAGGGAATTCCTGATGATTCAAGGCGGTTTCTCAGATTATCAACAATTTCTGCCCTCTTCTCCGGAGGCAGTGTCTTGAGCATGTCCGAGAATTCAACATGATTTGAAACAACGGGCTTTATTCCTGCGCGGGAAGCTTCATCCCTGAGAAGACCTCTCCATTCAGGGCTGCTCCTTGAAAGAATGAATGCCGCCTCAATGACGTCCCACCATGCAGGAAGGAAGGAATCCGAATTGATTAAGTCCGTGATGAGAAAGACGGTTGCGTGCAGATTGTGTTTCTTCAGAACAGGGTATGCCTGCTCGAAGGTGTTTTTGTAGCCGTCGTCAAAGGTTATTGCGAGAAAAGGTCTTCCCGGTCTGGAGAGCATGCCGGAAGGCACCGGCTTGTTCAGAAACACAAGGTCAAGAAGTCCGCTAAGGGGCAGGACGTTATAATGCTTTGAGAGGTGGCTGATTATTTTCCCGAACCTGCCGGGGCTTACATGATGGAAGGTGAGTATGGCTGCAAAGTTCTGGAGTCCTGTCATGTTCAGCTGTGTGAGTCGGACTTTGTCAAGGACGCTGAACAGGGTGTTTTTGAGTTTCGGCATGTTGGCACCTTGGTTTTGTGTTTATTGTTTTTGTGTTGCGATTGGTTGTGCTGCAATTGGAGATGGACCTTTATTGTGTTGTTCGCGGTCTTGTTTGTTGTTGTGATGTTTGTTGTTGTGTTGCTTGCCATGTTGCGCGCGGCGTTTCGTTTTTGAGCGGCTTTTCCGGTTTCCCCGCGGATGGGCGCCTAAGGGACTGAGCGCTTTTTCTGCTGGGCTTCTTCTTGCTGTTTTTTCCTTCATTCATGCTGGAAAGGGAGCGGTAAAGGTCGAGAAGTTTTGAGAAGACAATGTCGTTTGTGAAAAGCGATGCTTTCTCAAGCACGAACGGCCTGAAGGAGCCGGGTATTTCAAGAGCCATCTCTATGAAATGCGCCGCTTTGGGAATGTCTGTTACGAAGCCCTCTTTGGTGTGCTCCACCATTTCGGGAATGTCCCCGACAGGGGTGGCTACAACAGGACAGCCGCATGCCATTGCTTCCAGAATGACGGTGGGCCTGCCCTCGTGGGAGGAGAGCAGAGCAAGGACGTCGGCTGCTGAGTAGTAGAGCCGCAGCGCATCGCTGTCCTGCGGCGGAAGGATTTTTATTGAGGGCCTGGAGCCGGCGATTGACCTTATCAGGTCTTCGTCCCGGCCTGAACCTATGAGGATGAGCATTGCCGACCTGGATTCAAGGTTAAGGAAGACATCGATAAGCTTCGGTATTCTCTTTTCTGGTTCGAACCTGCCGACAAAGAGGATTACTTTTCTGTTCTCAGGGATTCGCAGTTTCTTCCTTGCTTCCTTTTTGTCTTCGGGAAAGAAGAGGGACGGGTCGTACCCTATCGGGATTTTCAGGAATTTTGAGGCGTGCTTTGGAAAACGCCTTTTGTATGCGCTGAGGGTCTGGCTGTCAACAAATACGAGGGCATCGCATTTTGGGATTACCCTTCTTTCAATGAGGCGGTACAATGCGGCAACCGCCATGCTCTTCTTGGAGCGTATTACTTCTGCAGGATTTCCGTGCAGCGTGCATAGTTTTCTGTTCTTCCGCGAGAGGAAGGGCAGGAGGTAATCCGGTCTCTGTGCGTGAAGAATCGCGTCAGAAGGTATGCGGATTTTTCTTGCGTGTTTTGAGAGCATCTTGACAAACTGCGTGTTAGGGATGTCCCCTGACGGGTTTACAGATACGAATTCATCAAAGTAATCCGGCCGGACTTCGGGTTCGGCTCCTTTGCCTATTAGCGTGACGTGGATTCCCCTGCTGCGGAGCCATTTTCCAAGCGACATCACATAGCGCTCTACGCCTCCCTTGAGGGGGTGCGAAGGGTCGATGTTGGTTATGAGGAAGATTTTCATGCGCATCGCCTTATCAGTTTGAGTTCAAAGCAAGGTCTTCTATTGTGTCAGCAATTAGGAGATTTATGTCTGATGATGATTCCGCAAGTTTTTGCGCCAATTTTCTGTAATGGGTGCGCGTCCTGTCGGCGGACAAAAAGTAATCTGTTGCGGATTTTATCTGGCTGTCGCTGGATGCTGTCTTTATGAGTTCTGAGGATTTTATGATGCTGCGCAGGTATCCTGGCATGAGGGGATTGGCATACACCACGGGGGTTCCGAGGCATGCAGCTTCGGCTGCTGTGGTGCCTCCTTCGCTCACGACGAGGCGCGCAAAGTAGAGAGCGTCAAGGAACTCCGCCGGCTCAAGCGGAATCAGGTATTTCCTGAGTGTCCTGCTGAGGGATTCGGGGTTCTCGTGCGAGATGAACACTTTGCCGTGCTGCTCCAGCAGCCTCACGGTCTTTTTGACATCAAAGAGGCGCTTTTCGCCTATGTCGTGGGATGCCGACCATGCCACGAGCCGTATTATGAAATACCTGTCCGGGCTGTTAAGTCCGAGTTTCTTAAGCACTGTTTTTTTCGGCCTGAAGTAATCTGGAGAGCAGTACGCGAGCTCCTTGAAGCCCCTGTATGTCATGTGCTTTTTGCCAAGGTCAAGGGAGTATGTGTCCGGCGTGAGAATGCGTGTTGCGAACGGGAAGGTGAGCAGGTTCTGCACCTTTGAGTGCTCGGTGTCGTCGATTACAAGGGATGGTTTTCCAAGAAGGCGGCCGACATGAGCAACGTACAGGTTGCCTGAGCTGCCGACGAGAACATCTGCTTTGAAGCGCCTGGCTTCTTTCAGAAGCATATAGTCAATGGCAAATATGCCCGGAATTTTCTTCCATCCAGAGAAGCCCCTGCGCGGAACAAAGGGTATGTTGTAGTAATGCAACAGGTCGAATGTGCAGTCCTTGTCGCGCGCAACGACCCGGACAGTGTGCCCTCTGCTTTCAAGAATTTTCACAACGCTGCTGAACTGGTGCACGTCTGCAGGATGGTTTATGTCAAACAGCACGCGAAGTTTCCTGGCGGTTTCTCTAAGAGCTCCTCTAGCAGCTCCTGCTGAATTTGACGACGGTTTTTTCTTTGCGTTGATGCTCATTTTATTTTCCTTTTATCCTTTTATTTTCAGGTGATCCCCCCAATGCCTTAGGAATTATCAGAACAGGAACAGGCCCGCGAGGCCAAACAGCACTGTCGGCACGTAAAGCCAGTGGACTGCCTGATTTTCTGTAAGCCGGAACTTTGAAACTATCCAAAATTTCAGCGATTTGTATTTCATTGTGGGCGGCGCCATCACGGTTCCGTCATCCCTCACCGAGCCGTACTTGACATCGGGAATCCTGCGGATTGCAATCGTCCACGTGTCCATTATGAAGTTGATTATGTGAGGGATGAGGAGGAATATGCCGTACCATTCCAGATTCGCCACAAGTATGAACGCGCCGATGGCGCCGCCCATGAAAAAAGCA
>RFJB01000109.1 GCA_003695045.1 Candidatus Woesearchaeota archaeon
ACATGCTCACTCACCTCATTCCTTGCGCGGGAGAGAATGATGTTCTTAACCACCCACCCACCATTCACCCCTCATCCGCTCTCCCGCGTTTTTCTTCTCTCAAAGCTTTCAGAAATTCCTTTTAAACTACTTTAACCTGGTTCAGGGAACGCCTGCGTCAGCATGATTAGCTTCCTGAAGGGAATGTTCCTCGGCTAGGAAAATTTTTCAGCAACAATTTTGTAGGCATCCCGGAACGGCACGCCGTTCTTCACAAGCTTGTATGCTTCTTCAGTAGCATAAATGCCGGGACTCATTGCCTGTTTGCATGCATTCTCGTTAATGGTTATGCCGTTGAGAAGCAGGATGGCAGCATCAACGCTTTCGCTTGCGGCATCAAACATGTTCATGACCGGCTCCTTTGTGAGCTGGAGGTCTCGGTTATAGCCCGACATGAGGTTTGCTGTCATGCTCTTGATTTTGAACTGCTCCCCGATTACTGCATGATACTTTGCCCGAAGCAGCTCGGCAACATCAGGATTCTTCTTTTGGGGCATTATTGAACTTCCGGTTGTCAACTTGTCGCACAGATTCACAAATCCGAACTCCTTTGTCGAGAACAGCACAACATCAGTTGCAAACTTGTTGATATCAAACATTACCTGCGAAAGGGCTTCTGCAATAACCGACTCGTACTTGCCCCGGGACAGTTGAACCTGAAGAGGGTTCTTGAACCAGGAGGAAAATCCCAGTTTGGAGGCAGTCGTTTTGCCGTTAATATCAAAAACAGGAACTCCGAAACCGGCAGCGCTTCCGAGAGGATTCTTGTCAATAAGTTTAAGCGCGGCGTTCAGCAAAAACAAATTGTCCTCGGCAGATTCCGCAAAGCTTCCAATCCATGTTCCTGCGGTGCTCGGCATTGCGCGCTGCATATGGGTGTATCCGGGCATCTCTATGCTGCTCCACTCTGACGATTTCTTTTTTGCAGTTTCCTTCCACAATGAAACAAGTTTGATTATCTTTGAGAGCTCTTCTTTCTCGTAGAGGCGGAGAGCGGCCATTACCTGGTCGTTTCTTGAGCGTCCAAGATGAATTTTTTTGCCGGCATCGCCGCATTTCTTGACAAGATAATTCTCAATTGCCGTGTGGCAGTCCTCGTCAGAAGCGTTTATTCTGAACTTTCCTTCCTTGTGAAGCGCGATTATTTCTTTTAGTGCTGAAACGAGCGAACTCTTCTCGCTTTCAGACAGGAGATTCTTTTCGCAAAGCGCTTCTGCATGAGCTATCGATGCCTTGCAGTCATATGGAACGAGCTTCATGTCAAGAAGGTAGTCCTTCCCGACAGTGAATGCTTCCACATTTTTGTCTGTTTCAAAGCCCTTGTCCCAAAGCTTCATTTTTAAGCCCCCAGAGCTGATTTTTCTTTTTCATAATGGCATTGTGCGCCATGAGGCGGATTGCGTTGATTTTTATGAAGCCGGCGCTGTCTTTCTGGTCGAAGCCGCCCTCAATGTCCATGCTGGAAAGGTCCTTGTCGTAGAGGGAGCTGCTTGATTCTCTGGCTGTCACATAGCAGTTGCCCTTGTAAAGCTTCAGCCAGACCTTTCCGTCAATGAGCTCCTGGCTTTTCTCAACAGCCGCCATGAGGAAGTCCATCTCGGGGCTGAACCAGAAGCCGTAGTAAATCAGTTCCGACAGCTTGGCAGAGAGCATATCCCGGAGTCGCATAACCTCCCGATCCATTGCGATTCCCTCAATGTCCCGGTGGGCAATATGCAGTATTGTTCCTCCGGGCGTTTCGTATATGCCTCGCGATTTTATTCCGACGAACCGGTTCTCCACCATGTCAAGTCTGCCAATGCCGTGCTTGCTTCCAAGCTCATTGAGATACATGAAAAGTTCCAGCGGCTTTGTCTTCACAGTTCCGTCATGCAGGTTTTCAACCTTGACAGGTGTGCCGTCCTTGAATTCAATGCAGATCTCTTCTGCCTTGTCAGGGGCTTCCTCGGGGCTCTTTGTTTTCGAGTAAACGTTTTCTTCTGCTTTTTTCGCGGGGTCTTCGAGGATTCCTGCCTCATGGCTTATGTGCAGAAGATTATCGTCCTCGCTGTATGGCTTTTCAACGGTCGCCTTCACTTCAATGTTGTGCTTCTTAGCGTAGTTTATCATGTCTGTGCGTCCTTTGAAATGGGCAAGAAACTCCTCGTCCTTCCAGGGAGAGATTATCTTTATGGCGGGATTGAGAGCAAGATATGACAGTTCGAAGCGCACCTGGTCGTTGCCCTTTCCGGTTGCCCCGTGGGCGACATACTCTGCTTTTTCCTTGAGCGCGATTTCTATCTGCCGTTTCGCAATTAATGGGCGTGCAATTGCAGTGCCAAGAAGGTAACGGCCCTCATAGACAGCGTTCGCGCGGAAGGCAGGAAATATAAAATCAGTAACAAACTCTTCCTTCAGGTCCTCGACATAAACTTTTGAAGCCCCTGTTTTGAGCGCTTTTTTCTTTACCTCTTCAAAGTTTTCCTGCTGGCCCACATCCGCAACGTAAGCTATTACCTCAAATCCCTTTTCTGAAAGCCATTTGAGGATGACTGATGTATCAAGCCCGCCGCTGTAGGCAAGCACAACTTTCTTTGTTTTTTTCATACCTGAACATGATGCGCCTTTTGCTTTTAAGCATGACGTTTCATAAGGGACAAAAAGAACAATTATGTTTTATATGGGACATTTATGTTTTTTCACCGAAAATTATTTAATAGTTGTTTTGTATATTGTTTTTATGAAAGGAGAAAAATCAATAAGCAAACTAACCGAAGAGTACATCGCAAGCCACCAGTCCGTAAAGAACTGTCTTCTCAAGGGCATGATAAACTATTCTGCCCTCGCCAGAGTCATTGCAAAAGAACTTGGTATAGAAAAGAAAGCATCCAAGGATGCTGTTCTTGTAGCAGCAAGAAGATACTACTGGAAATCAAAAAAATCATCCGGCAGCGAGGACGCAGTGCGGAAGCTCCTCTCGGAAGGGGAAATGGAGATAAAAAACAAGGTAATCGTTGCCATACTCGACACTGCAGTTTACAAGGAGAAGCTTAGAGAACTCCAGAAAAAAGTGGAAAAAAAGGCAGACCTCTTCCATACCATAGAAGGGTCAAAGACGATAACAGTTATAACAACTCAAAAGTATAAAGGTGCGCTGAAAGAGGTCTTCCGGAGGAACATCATCAAGATACGCGAAGGTCTGATAGAGATAGTTCTCAAAAGCCCTCCTGAAATAGAAAGCACTCCCGGCGTGGTATCTTACATTCTTCACCTGTTCAGCGAGAACAATGTGAACATCTATGAGCTTATGAGCTGCTGGACCGACACGATACTCGTTGTTTCCGAGGAAGACCTTCCGAGAATAATGAACTTCATGAAATTCTAGGAAACAACACAGCGGTATGTTGCAGGGCATCCGTTCTCAAAGCTTCTTGGAACGAGCTTTCCCGTTCTTCTGGCGCACTCTTCCTTCAACTCTGTCGGGGGCTCGGGGCATTCGTCTTCGGAAACAATAACTCCGGCTTGCTTCGGCTCTTTTTTCTTATCCCTCTGTTCAGGCGGCGTTCTCTCCTCTTCCGAGAGTCCGCAGCGCCCCTTCTCAAATCCGAGCACTTTCCTCTCCTTTGTTGACGCCTGGCACGCCTTGCAGCCGTTGAAGAACTCCTCCCACTCAATGTTGTCCATGATTTTACCTACAATCTTTATTTTCGCGCAGACAGGGTCCTTTACCATGGAGCAGACCTTGTCCTTGACCTGGTCGCAGCTGACATAGGTTCCTTCGGGAAGAGACGACACATCAACGAAATTGTCGGAGCAGGACGAGACAAGGAAGAGAACTGCGATGAGAATCGATGCGAATAACAGCTTTGACATAATCAACACCTATTTCAAAACATCAGGCCTTTCCTTTCCATCGAGAGTAACATCCTGTTCAATAATGAGAGGGCCGACATAGCCACAGTTGTTGCACTTGTACTGAATCCCGAGATTGCCGCCCATGTAAAGTTCAATGTTGGTTGACCTGCACTGGGGGCACATGCGGAGTTTCATTGTGAATTATTCTTTTCTCTGACTTATATATTTATTCATGCCTGCGCATATTTTTATAATTTCTCCCACTGGTCTTCCGACCACGAAATCCTTTTTAAGCTGGTTTTTCCATTTTTCCTCATGGCGCGCGACATTGAGAGGTGCTTCCTTCTGCTTCCCGGAGTTGGTTCTGTCAAGCAGCAGAGGCTTTTCTCTGCCGGAGTCAGTTCATGGCAGGAGTTTCGAAGCGAAAAGGGACTGGAAGCGCTTGTTCCCAAGGTCATGAGTTTTGATAAATGGAAGCGCTGCTGCAAGCTCCTTGATTACGCAGAGGAAAAACTCCTTCTCGGGGATTCGTCCTTCTTTGCAGGCGTGCTGCCAAGGGACGAGCACTGGCGCCTTTATGAGCCGTTCAGGGAGGAGACAATATTCCTCGACATAGAGACGACAGGCGCATCAAGATACGACAGGATTAACATGATAGGAATCTCTGACGGAGCGGATGTGAGAACGATGCTGCGCGGCTTCAACATGGATGAGGAGTTGTTTCTGTCGCAGGTTAAGAAAGCAAAACTTCTCGTGACCTTCAACGGAGCATCTTTTGACATTCCTTTTCTGAAGCGGTCATTTCCAAAGGCAAAGCATTTCATTGAAAGAATTCCGCACATTGATTTGAGGCATCTCTGCGCAAGAGCCGGATTGAAGGGAGGACTCAAAAACATTGAGAGGGAGGTGGGCATAACAAGGAAGAACAGGACTGTTGAGCGCATCTTCGGCGGAGATCCCCTTCTCCTGTGGAGAACTTTTATTGCTTCAGGAGATGACTACTACCTTCAGCTGCTCATAGAGTACAACGAGGAGGACACTCTCAATCTGAGGCCGCTGCTGGAACACTGCATTAGGGTTCTGAGAGAGAAATGATTTTTTCCGCTATTCTCCTGAGGGCTTTTCCTGCGGGGCTCTTCTCATTTGAGATTGCAGGCAAACCACTGTCAGTGCTTGTTACTGCGTACGGGTCAAGAGGGATGCTTCCAAGAAATTCAATGCCACTCTCTTCGGCTGCCTTCTTTGCGTTTCCCTTCTTGAAAATATCTGCTTCCTTGCCGCAGTGAGGGCAGGCAAACCCGCTCATGTTCTCAATCACGCCAAGGACATTCATGTTTGATTCTTTCGCGAACCGTGCAGCCCGCATGCTGTCAAGAAGAGCAACCTCCTGGGGCGTTGTAACGATTACCGCACTGCATCCGGCAACAAGCTGCGCCACAGTAATCGCTTCGTCCCCTGTGCCGGGGGGCATGTCAATAATGAGAAAGTCCAGCTCGGGCCATTCAACCTCTCCTAAGAACTGCCTTATCGCGCTGGTCTTCAGGGGGCCCCTCCACGCAACAGGTTCATCCCTCTTGAAAGCAAGAGCCATTGAGACAGCCCACAGCTTGTCGGTGACATGAATCGGCTTTATGCGCTTTCCGTCCGAAAGAAGCCGGTGGTTTTCTATGGAAAGCATTTTTGCTATGTTCGGCCCGTGAATGTCTGCATCCATAACTCCTGTTTTGAAGCCGGCTTCCGAGAGCGCGAAAGCGAGATTCACTGAAACAGTGCTTTTCCCGACACCTCCTTTTCCGCTGAGAACTGCAATCTTGTTTCTGATTCTTTTCAGGTTTTCTTCAAGTTCGGGCGTTATGCCCATGATTCTCTTTTTTCTCTCATCGTCCATGTGGCTGGGCATTACCGCAACATATTTATAACTTGGCTTTAACGAGCCGGAAAGGGTGGTTTTTATGGAAGATGCGCTTTACATGAAAGATTCTTACCTCAAAGAATTCGAGGCAGAAGTAGTGAGTGTTTCGCAGGACAAGTATGTCGTGCTGGACAGGACGGCGTTTTATCCCAACGGCGGAGGTCAGCCCTACGACACTGGAAGATTGATAAGGGATGACGGCGAGGAATTCAAGGTTGTGTATGTGGGAAAGTTTGACGGCAGAATCAGCCACGAGGTTGACAGGCCGGGCCTGAAAGAGGGCGACAAGGTCAAAGGCGTTATTGACTGGGAAAGGAGATACGAACTGATGCGCTACCATACTGCTGCCCACATTTTGAGCGGCGTCTTTCACAAGGAGTGCGGAGCGAAAATAACCGGAAACCAGCTTGACATAGGCAAGGGAAGAATCGACTTCAACCTTGAGGAGTTTGACAGGGAGCGAATAATGGAATACTTTGAGAAAGCCAACAGGATTGTTGAGGAGGACAGGCCCGTTCTTGTTTCCTTTATGAGCAGGGATGATGCCCTGAAAGACCCTGACCTATTCAAGCTTGCCGGGGTGCTGCCTCCTGCTGTAAAGGAGCTCCGCATTGTTGAAATAAAGGACTTCGACAGGCAGGCAGACGGCGGCACTCACGTCAGGAGCACAAAAGAAGTCGGCAAGATTGTCTTTGTCAAGGCGGAGAACAAGGGAAAGAAGAACAGAAGGGTTTACTTCAAACTGGAATAAAGCATTCAGTATAACTTTTAGTATACAGGTTGCTTTTTTCTTTTTTTGATTTTCAAAAATTATTTAAAGAGCAGTCCCGCACCTTAGGGCAAGGGGGTGCCCGCCCGTTAGGGCGAGGCGGAAGTGAGCACAGGGGCTTTTCCCTGTCTCTTTTTTCTGTCACGATGGTTCACTACAAAGCAAACAGAGGCATATCCGGAGGCATATGGTTCGTGCAGGAGGAGATAGCTGATCTGCTGAAGGCATGGCTTGCGGTTTCTCTTGCTTTCGCAATGCTCACGAGACAGCAGGGCTTCCTTTTTTCCTTTGCCGCATCCCTTTTCACTGTAGGGCTCGGCTTTGTTTTTCACGAACTGGCCCACAAGTTTCTTGCGCAGAAATACGGCTTGTTTGCGATGTTCAGGGCGGACGAGAAGAAGCTCGCATTTGCCATAATAACATCCTTCTTTGGCTTTGTGTTTGCCGCCCCAGGCGCAGTGGTGATAAGAGGAGCAACATCGCCGGAGAAATACGGAAAGGTTGCTCTTGCAGGACCGTCGGCAAACATGATTCTTGCACTTTTTTTTCTTGCAGCAGCAAACATGCCTCTGCTTTCAGTCGTGGCTGGCTACGGCTTCAGGATAAACGCGTGGCTTGCACTCTTCAATCTTCTGCCCTTCGGGAATCTTGACGGGGCAAAGGTTCTGAGATGGAGCAAAACATACTATGCTCTGGCAGCAGGAATTGCTGTGCTGCTCACTTTTTGATATCCTTTCCGTTAAGGATAGAACTCTTGTATTTGTGCGGCATGAATGGTTTGAGCCGGACTACCTCTGCATTGATGCTTCTCCTTTTCAGTTCTTCCTGCAATCTGTCGGTGAATGCCTGCTGGTCATATCCGAGGCAGATGACATCAGGCATGAACTCCTCAATCACTCTGTATTTGTCGCCGGGATTTCCGAGGACGGCAATGTCAACAAGCGGGCTGTTCTTCACTTCTTCCAGCCGGGTTTTCTCGTCATGTCTGGGCGGCTTGCCCTTTACTGCTTTCACTGTTTCATCGCGCGCAACTACAACAATGAGTTTGCTTCCGTGTTTCTTTGCTTCCCTGAAAACAAACTCGTGTCCTGGGTGGAGCCCGTCAAAGGTGCCGAACACCATGACCTTCTTGCTTTTTTCTTTCATCGGCAGTTGCTGTTTCGTTGCTCTTAAAATGCTTTTCTAATTCATGCTGCCTGTTTCTGAGATGCTCGGATTTCGGCGTTTCAGGGCTTCGTAAAAGGATTCTACCAAAACATTTATATACCAGTTGCGATTTAGGAATAACAACAAGTTTTTATGACTTTGGAATGATTTAACCCTTTCAGGGTGGTTCATGTGAGGTGGGATGTATGCGAAACAAACTAATGTTAATTCTTGCTGTAGTGTCCCTGTTGGCATTCACAGCATGCGAGAAACCTGCTTTCATTCAGGAGTATCTCGGGCCCTCAGAAGAGGATCAGGGCTTTACCGTGCTTCCTCCCGGAGAAGGCATTGATGTGGAAGTTCCTTCCGAGCCCTCCGAACAGGTAGAAACGCCTGTCGAAGAAGCGCCTGAGGAAGAGCAGGCGCCGGCAGAAGAGGAAGAAGCAACAGAGCAGCCGGTCCAGGAAGAAGAAACAACAGAAGAAACAACAGAGGAAACAGCAGGAGAGACCGCTGAAGAAGCGGCTTCTGAATCTGAAATGTCAGGAAAGGTTGAGGAGGGAAGCATAGACACCACAAAGTACGTTAAGAAGATAGTCAAAGAAGGCGACCTTGTGAAACTCAGCCCCAAAGCAGTCGACCCTGACGGCGACAAGATAACCTACAAGTTCAGCCCTCCCCTTGACGAGAACGGGGAATGGCAGACAAAGAAGGGAGATGCAGGAATGTATCTCGTTGAAATTACTGCAAGCGACGGCAAGCTGGAAACAACGCAGAAGCTTCTCATTGTTGTTGAGTCCGTCAACAAGGCGCCCGTCATAGAGGGGCTCGAAGACATCACTGTCAAGGAAGGGGAGACGGTCGCACTGGACTTCACCGTTTCAGACCCTGACGGCGACGACGTCACAACAGAAATAAGCGGCTGGATGACATCCAAAGAATATACAACCACATACGACGATGCCGGCGAACACACGGTTACCGTGACTGCAAGCGACGGCACCGACGAGACAGAAAAAACAATAACCGTTACCGTGCTTGATGTGAACAGGCCGCCGGTCATTGAAGGACTGGACGATGTTGAAGCGGTCGAGGAAGACGAGATAAAGCTTCAGCCGGTCGTGTCAGACCCTGACGGAGACGACGTGGAAGTAACCTTCAGCGAGCCCTTCAACGAAAAGGGAGAATGGGAAACGAAGATTGGAGATGCAGGCGAGTACAAAGTAACAGTAACCGCTTCTGACGGAAAGGACACGGTGGAAAAAGAAATAACAGTGGTTGTGAAGGAGAAGAACCATCCGCCAGTTATTGAGGAACTCGCGCCCATAGAAGTCAATGAGGGGGAAACAGTCAGGATAGAGCCTGTTGTTTCCGATCCGGACGGCGACGATGTTGAGTTGTCATTCAGCGGATGGATGACCTCTTCAGAATACACGACCACATACGACGATGCCGGCGAGTACACTGTTACTGTGACTGCAAGCGACGGAAAGGCGTCCGTCTCAAGAGATGTCACGATAATAGTGCATGACGTGAACAGACCGCCAGAATTCGTCCTGGTCGGATAAAGAGCCCCAGGGCTCTTTTCATTTTTTATTTTCATATTTGATGAGGGGGTAATAATGAAGAAACTGCTGATTATAGGATTAGTTCTTGTATTGGCTCTTGTTTCGGGGTGCAAGCAGAACATTGAAACAGCAGAACCTGCAGGCAGCGTGCATCTTGTTCAGGTTATGCTCGAAGAAGGAAACAGCCAGCCAGAGATGGGCGGCGTAATCTCAGAAACTCTCAGGGTGGACGGCAACCAGCTCGACCCTGAGGTTATAAAAGCGCCCAAGGGAAAAATTCTTGAGCTGACAATGCAGTCGGACAGAACAATCTATCTGGCTTTTCCCGACTTCGGAATTGAGGAAAAGCTTGTTGCAGAAGCGCCGGTAACAATAAGGATTCCTCTCAATGAAAAGGGAACCTTTGAGTTCTACTGCGTGAACGGCTGCGACATCCCTGTTACAGGAGAAATAGTCGTCTACTGATTTTTTATTTTTTCAATTATTTCTTTCAGTTCTTCAAAACTGTCGGCAATGAAATCAGGTTGCGTTGATAAAAGAAGTTCTTTTGAATGCCAGCCGGCAAGCGCTATCCTTGTAACGCCGGCATCAATGCCCTCCTGCATGTCGAAAACCGTGTCCCCGATAAACAGAACATCTTTTGGCTCCAATCTGAATTCTTTTGCCAGGGAGGAGAGCGCCAGGGACTTTCTCTCATAGCCGGAATCAGACCCGATAATGCGCGTCCACCTGTCAGCAATGCCTGTCCTGCTCATAAAAGCAGCTATGTACTCCACAGTGCTGTTCGACAGAACAATCCTCGGAACAGGGAATTCCCTGTCAAGAAAATCAAGGAAATCCTTCGCACCATCCCTGAGCTTGTATTCCGCCCGGGCTTCCGGAGACAGGAGGTAGGTGTTAATGTTCTTTTTCAGGCGGTTTATCAGGTCCTCGGGGTCATAGCTCTTGTCGGTAATGAGCTGCGAAAGAATGTCCTGCATCCGCTTGCCCAGCATTGAGCGCATGGTAGCCATGTCAATATCAATCTTCTCCGCTTTGAACGCATAAACGAATGCCTTGGTAAAAACATCCAGGCTGTCGGCAATAACGCCGTCAAAGTCGGAAACGAGAATTTTCATTTTTCAAAATAGTGCGCTTTTTCTTTTAAACTTTACTGTGGATTGCCATTATCTTTTGGGAAACTCAAGGAAATAGAACATATCATTGATTTCATGCTCTACTGGTTTTGTTCCGGCAAGGAGTATTGCCTCTTCCTTTGAAATTCTGTGCTCGACAGGCGGACCCGTCGGCGTTTCTTTCTTCTGCCAGTCGATGATTACCAGCTTCCCGCCATTCCTGAGGGCTTCGAATGCTTCAGTGAAGAACTTCTTTTTGTCGTCAATCTCGTGCAGGACATTTACTGCCAGAACAATGTCGGCTGAAAAGCCCCTTAATGAATCCCCTTTCACAATCCTGATGTTCGGCAAGCCCTCGGTCCTGCTGCTGATTTCCTCAATCATTCTTTGAGAAATGTCTATTGCGATTACCTTTCCAGAGGGACCGACAATTTCAAGGGCGGGAATGGAAAAGAAGCCGGGACCGCATCCGAAATCAATAATGGTGTGGCCCTTTCTAAGACCTGCCTCTCTCAGAATTTTCTCGGGAGGAAGAATCTTTCGTCTCTCTTCGCTCTCAAGAGCAGAGAGGGGACCTTTGAAG
>RFJB01000110.1 GCA_003695045.1 Candidatus Woesearchaeota archaeon
GAATGAACTATACTCTTATGAAAAGTTTGGCGCCAAACTTTAAAGCCATTTCCGAAAGTATTGAGGCGCACAAAAAGGGGGATAAAGAGAAGAAGAAAAAAAGTTAGATGCGCAGGGTTTTCTTCCAGTGCCTGCACACCCTTTCTGTTGTCTGCACTGCTCTTCCAATGTAGAGCTGCGGGTCTGTCAGGACCTTCCTCTGCGCGGCAGTCATCTTCGCAAGGTATTTCTTGAGTGATGCGTCCTTTGCAATGAGTTCCTCCAGCGGTTTGTTCTGTTCCCTCGCGCTCTGGGCGAGCCGCCTCACATGTTCGTGCGCATCAGGATGACCGTGGGCTGCCAGAAGTATGTAGAGGGGCTCTGCAACTATGAGCGAGGAGCTCATGTCAAAGTTCTTCTGGAGGTTCCTTCTGTCAACAACAAGATTGTCGAGAACCTTCTTCAATCTCCTGACTGAGACATAGAACGCAACGAGAAGCTCTGCATTAAACCGTTGCGAAGCAGAATTTGTGAGGTCGCGCTGATGCTCGGAAATCTGGTCAAGATATGCTGTTATCATCTTCGGCATGAATGCCTTAAACATGCTTTTCACATTTTCAAAGTTTATCGGGTTTCTCTTGTGAGGCATTGTTGATGAGCCCACCTGTTGCTTGCCGAATGCCTCTCCGACCTCTGCTATCTCGCTTCTCTGGAGATGCCTCATGTCATCTGCGAGGTTGGCGAGAACGCCGAACGCAGACACGACCGAATGAAGAAGGTCAGCCATGAACTCCGGCTCTGCCACCTGGGTGCTGTGCATTGCCGGCTTTATCCCGAGTTTTGAAAGGACCTTTTTTTCGAACTCATAAGGGTTTTTGAAGAACAGGGAGGAAGCGTTGTACGCGCCAACCGCTCCGCTGAGTTTTCCCCGCAGTTCTGATGCGGCTTTTTTCATTGCAAGAATTCTGTTGCCGAACCTGTCGACATACTCTGCCATTGTAAACCCGAATGTTATGGGTTCAGCATGCTGGCCGTGGGTTCTTCCTATCTGCAATGTCCTTTTTTCCCTCAAAGCAATTTCTATCAATGTTTTTTCCAGCTCGACGCATGCAGGAACAATCACTTTTTCCATCGCATCCTTGAACCTTGCTGCTTCAGCGCTGCATATTATGTCGTGGCTGGTTGATGTGAAATGAACATACGGCTTCGCCTCTTTTGAAACTCTTTTTCTTATGGAGTTGGCAAGAGCCCTGACATTGTGCTTTATCCTGTCCTCTTCTTTGTAGACCTCTTCCGCAGTCACTTTCCCGGCCGCCTGCTCCACTTCGCGGGCGATTTTCTTCGAACAGAGGCCCATCTCCGAGAGAGTTGTTGTGAGCGCTGCCTCCACCTTTGCCATGTATTTTATCATGGCATTCTCTGAAAGGTAATCCTTGAGTTTGCCAAAGGCATCGCTGTTTCTTCCGTAATAGCGATAGTCAAGCGGGCTTACCATGTCAAAGATGTCTGCTTTCATAGTATCACACCTCGCGGCTTACAAGAGAGTCAAGCTTTTTCCTGTGTTTTGAAACTATTTTCAAAGCTTCCTGATGAACCTTTCTGTTTGTTATCAGGAATTGCTTTCCCTTAAAATGCGTTTTGTTTCCGGCAAAGTCGGTTATTCTCGCTCCTGCTTCCTTCATTATGATGAATCCCGCTGCCATGTCATGCGGAGGCAGGTTGAAAGTCAGCATGGCGTCAATATTGCCGGAAGCGAGCCATGCAAAGTTCTGGGCAGACGAGCCGTGGAAGCGTATCATTTCAAACGTTGTGGAGAAGTCCCTGAGAAGCGGCAGTTTGAGTTCGGGCTTCACCCTGAATCTGCTGGACCATGAAACCATCGCCTCGTCGGTGCCTCTTGACGAGACGCTTACTCGTTTTCCGTTCAGCCATGCTCCCTTTCCCTTCACTGCGTAGTAAAGTTCGTTTGTGCGGGGAATGAAGATGACCCCGAGAAGCGACTGGTTCGCCCTGGTAAGTCCTATGCTGACAGCAAAAGGGTCTATTCCGTGAATGTAGTTGTGCGTGCCGTCAAGAGGATCAACATACCACACGTATTCTGAGCCGTTGTCAGTCATGCCCGCTTCTTCGCTGAAGACGGAGTATCCGAAGGAAGAAAGAATGCTGATTATTTTTTTCTCCGCCTTCAGATCTATCTCGCTTACAAAGTCGGTCGGGCTCTTTTTGCGGTAGGCGAAGCCGCGGCGGAAGTGCCGCATCAGAATTCTGCCGGCTTCAACAGCGGCTTCTTTTGCCGCCCTTAATTCCTTTGAAAAGCCGGCTGAATGCATTTTATTCTTCCTCTTTAAGGTATCCTGCATCTTTCAGGTGTTTTCTTATCCTGTCAAGAATCGGAACCTTGAGAAACTCAAATTTCCTTCCTGTGATCTGCTCATAGACCTTTATGTATCGCCTGGCAGCTTCAATCCTTATGCCGGCATCAAGGGGCGGCGGGCTTCCGTCTCCTGAAAACCCGTGCTGTCTCAGCCATTCCCTCACATGCTCCTTGTCAAGGGACCTTTGCTCCTCTCCCTTTTCAAAGAGTTCCTGGTAAGTGTCAGAATACCAGTACCTGCTTGAGTCGGGAGTGTGTATCTCGTCCATAAGCACAATCTCTCCGTCAAGCAGTCCGAACTCGTATTTCGTATCAACAAGGATGAGGCCCTGCTTTGCTGCGTGCTCTGTGCCTCTCGCAAAGAGTTTGAGGGCGATCTCTTCTATTTTATTCCATGTTTCTTCATCAACAAGCCCTCTTTCAATTATTTCTTCTCTTGAGATTGGCATGTCGTGTTCTCCCCTTTCGGCTTTTGTTGAAGGGGTGATTATCGGCTTGTCGAATTTCTGGTCTTTCTTCAAGCCGGCAGGAAGCTTTATTCCCGATATGTCCTTTCCTGCTTTGTAGTCGCGCCATGCGGAACCGGTAAGGTATGCCCTCACCACAACCTCGACAGGGAGGGGCTCGCACTTCCGAACGACCATCACGTTCGGGTCCGGAACATCAGTGAGATGGTTTCTGACAATGTCTTTTGTCATGTTGAACCAGAACGCTGCAATCTGCGTCAGCACCTGTCCTTTGAAAGGAACAGTGCCGACAACATGGTCGAAGGCGCTTATCCTGTCTGTTGTTATCATTATGATTCTGCCGTCGTCAAAATAATTGTCTCTTACCTTGCCCCTCTCAAGTTTTCCGAGCGACTCGAAGTTTGTTTCCTTGATTGTGTTGTCGAGCTGCTCTTTTATCATCATTTCAATTTCTTCTGACATGCGACTCACCCCGAGGAGTATTTCTTCCTGATTTCACGGTCGGATGCGGCAACTTTTTTTGCGCCCTCCTTCCTCTGACGAAGGATGCCTTCGTCGTATTTTCCGTTTGCATTGAGAAGTTCTACAGCGGCAAGAGCTGCGTTGTCCACTCTGTAAAAGCCGGTCATAAGCAGAGTGTCTCTTCTTGCTTTTTTCAAGAGGTCGACAGCGTCTTTGGGTGACGGCTTCCTGCCTGTTTTTGAAACAGGAACGTAGATTGTCAACGCATCCTGGTGCTTCTCCTTTAATGAAGCATCAGTAAACGCTATGTTTACCGAGTTCCTGTCCGGAGCGTCGGAAATCATTATCGGGACATTGAGCGAGTAAAGAAGTTCTATTGCCTTGTCCACTCTTTTGGAAAGGTCCTTTGATGCGATTGCTGATTTTCTGGGAATTACAAAGTTTACACCGTCCAGCGAATTCAGAGATAAAAGGAATTTGATGTTGCTCTCAAGCCACGAAGCAGCTGCAGCTCCTGGCGGAAGCGTGAGAACAGGAATGCCGGGCGGCATCTGAAGTATGCTCAGGAATGCATCAAGCCCGTCGAGCGATGAGTCCACAGGCAGACCGAACACCGGCCTTATTGTTTCAGCAGCCACTACGCCGGGAAGGGCTGCTGCAACGCCGGCTCCTGCGATAATAAAGTCCCATTTTTTCGCGACAAGTTTTCTGACAAGTTCGGGAGTTCTGTGAGCAGAGGCAATTCTTACCTCATGCACCGCCTTGGCTTTCCTGAGAACAGAGGCGACTCTGGAAAATGCGGGCTCGTC
>RFJB01000111.1 GCA_003695045.1 Candidatus Woesearchaeota archaeon
CAAATTTTTCATGAAGGAAGAGGTTGCTGTCCCCTATAAACTTCTGAGTTGAGGAAATCAAATCTTTCATCTCCCTCTCAAGCCGGGAGTATCTTTCTTGGGCTTTAAGTAATTTCCTCTCAAGACGCCTTCGCCTCCATGACCTTCTTCCTGTTGAAGAACGGGCGGTACCTTCTCTGCCATGGCGCGCGGCTTGAAAGCTTTTTATCAGAATTCCGGCAAAGAGAACCAAAGCCAGCCCTATCCCCGCGTTTTTCAGTGCGGAGCTTTTCGGCTTGACCTGAATGGTGAGGGTCTTCTCGGCTTTTTGGTTAAAGTCCTCTCCGTAGATTATTGTGGCTTTGAGGGTGTATTTTCCGGGCTTCAGCGATTCAGTCGGCATTTCGAACGAGACCACCTTCTGCTCTCCCGCCTCAATAAAGCCCTCCTGGTTTAGAGTCACATCGGTTCCTTCAACCTCTGCTTCCAGAGAGTATTCCGTCGCGCTGGCGTAGGTTATTGCCATCTCGACCTCAAGGGACTCGCCCTCCATGATTGAGACCTGGGAGGTTCCTTCAAAATCCTTCAGATTGGAATATTTTTTTACCTGGAAGCCGTCTTCAAGAGAGTTGGTAAAACGCCAGTCGGCATAAGTAAAATGAACTCTTGCCTTGTAAAAGCCCAGCGGAAGATTGGCGGGGTCGTAGAGGATGGAGAGGTTGTAGTCCTTCCCGGGCATGAACAGGAATTCGCGCTTTCCGTCAACAGTGTCAATTATCGTGTCTCCTTTGAGGATTTCTATGTGAGGAACAGCCCTTGCGATGACATTTCCGTGGTTGAAAAGTTCGACATCGATATGCGTTGCTTCTTTTTGCGTCGTGTCAGGAACTTCAACCCTTTTGAGCGTGAGGTTATGGACCTGGTTTCCGGGGATTGTAAACGAAACTTCAAAGGGGCTCCACCTCTGGCCTGATGAGAAGGGAACGACATAGAGAATATGCTCTTCCGGAGATATGTCTTTGGGTATTCTGAGAGCCACATTGACATTTATCTTCTCGTCAGGAGACAGCGTGAAAGATGACGGCGACAAACTCGTGTACGGAGCCAGGTAGAATGATGCGGGGTCGACGCTCAGTTCAACCTGCACTTCGCCCGGCTGGTCGTTTATGACTGTAACGATGAAATCATATTCTTCGCCGGGCTTTGGGTTGGGTATTGAAGCAGAAGCAGGCGTTATGGTTAAAGCGAACACGGATGATGATGCTGTGATTAGAGCGATAAAAATAGCAAGAAGGCAACTCCAAAAAAACCACCGTCCCATAGTTATTGCTTTTGTTTAAAAACGGATTTTAAAAAGATTTATAACCACTTTAAAGACAACAAGATGTACTGCCGCAGGAAACCTGAAAAATACAGAGCAGAACTCAAGAATCTAATTTCAAGGTGAACAATCGTGGAAATCACTCTTCTCATAGCTCCTCTGGGATATCTGAGCGGCAATGTCCTGTCAATCATCGCGCCAGAGGAGGTGGACGACGGAAGAAGATACTTTAAAGCAGGCCATAATGTCGCTTTGCTCCTCCTTTTTGCTCTCGTATCAGCGCATGTTTACATGAGCAGCAATCAGGGAGGGACGCTTGCAAAACTTTTAGGGTGCATCATGCTTGCCGGAATGTCTGCCTTTTACGCTTCAAGGTTGGAGAAAGGCATGCCGGCTTTTGCATTCTCCGCGATGCTCCTTTTGCTGGGAAAAAACATGGCGTCTGAGAGCATCATTTTGGCAAGCACCTTTGTTTTTCTGGACGGGATTCTCTGCTCAGGCATCGACGCCTCAAAAAGCGCGGGTAAGGCAGGAAGCGGAAAAAAGGCAAGCGGCAAAGACGAGGAAGAGGTCCGCTGGCGGGATATTTCAGAAGCGGCAGTTGCCCGGCTTCCTGCAGGCGCATTCTTTACCTTTCTGCTGGAAGCGGCGATGGTGGCTTTAATGACGCTCTTCTGAGGCAGAAATTACCATTTGGATTTTTCTATGCCCAGCCAGTAACCTATGTGCTTTATTGTGACGCTGAGAAGCACTGCGAGCGCAATAAGGCAGGCAACAACTTCCCATGGCGGAATGAATACAAAGGAGAGGAACAGAAGCCCTCCTGCAAGATGGTCCAGCTGGTCCCATGGAAAAAACCTGCCTCCGGGCGGGATTCCCAGCCGGCGTTTTACGAAACTTTCAGCAAGGTCTCCGAAGAGAACGCCGAACCCCATGAGGAAGCCAAGCAGAAAAGGGTCGATTTCAGAATACGGAATGAACGACAGAGATTGAAAGTACGGGTACTTGCTGTAAAGATATGTCTGCAGAAGAGTTGCGATAATGGCAAGGAATATTCCGGCAACAAAGCCCCTGAATGTCTTGTTCTTTCCAAAAATCGGCTTGCCCTTCCATGTTTTTCCGAAATCAACAGGCGCTGCGAGGAACTTCATGCTGTTTTTGAAAAGCACAGGAGCCATGTTGGCAAACATTCCCGGAACAGCAAGGTAGATGCATTTGAGGATGAAAAACAAGATTTCAGATATCTGCATCGCCATGGTTTACGCCTTCGGAATTTTTATCTTCGGTTTTGGAACTGCTATAGGAACATTCATAAGCGCAGAGAGCGCGATAAGAAGCCACGGATAATAAGCGGGCGAAACACGAAAAAGGAAAAACAGCGGAAGAACAAGGACTATTGTGGGAATGGGGAAGCCCACAAAAATACCGCGAAGGGGCAGGATGTTGAACCTCGCGAGGCGTATCATTCCCGAGGACAGGTACAATACTCCGGCAAGAACTGATAGCGATGATGGATTCATAAGATAGACAATTAAAGCAGGCGCAAGCCCGAAAGAGATTACATCAGCGAGAGAGTCCATCTGGACTCCGAATTTCCTGGAACTTGTTAGCGTCTTTCTGCTCCTGGCCAGGATGCCGTCAACGGAGTCAAAGACAAAGGCAAGAACAAGCATTCCGAATGCGTAGTTGAAATGTCCGGCAAAAGAGAAGATTATGCTGAAAAAACCAGATACCGCATTCAGGATTGTGATAATATCGGCAAGCCCTATCAGCGAGCCGAGCGAATACGACTTGGATATCCTTGCAGACGGCATCAATCCCACTCTCCGATTATTGATGAGCCGGCCTTTACCGCGTCTCCGACTTTTACCTTCAAGCGAACTTTTTCAGGAACTATCAGGGCAACCTGGCTGCCCA
>RFJB01000112.1 GCA_003695045.1 Candidatus Woesearchaeota archaeon
CGCCTTAGAATTCTTGAAGACCGCTACTCAAATCTCAGAAGAAAAACCCAGGTTACAGACCAGAATATGCTCTCAAACACCAAACGGTTCACGAATGAAATCAGGGAGATTAACGACTCTCTGAAAGAAGCCAAGAAAGAGATTTACGACATGAAAGAGAAGATGGATCTGTTTGTCAAAGAGCTTGAGACCTGCGCCAAGTCAGAGGACGTGAGAATGATTGAGAATTATGTCAATCTCTGGAATCCCATAAAGTTTGTGACTCAGAACGAGGCGAAGTCGCTTGTTAAAGCCATTATACGCGAGGTATTTCAGGACATGGAAATCCGTGAAAAGCAAAAGGAGAATAGCATACTGAATGAATGACAAAGCGAAACATTAATAAGAGCGATAAGGTAAACTTGATTTTGAAAAAGAGGTGTTGAGAGATAGACCAGAACCAGTATCCGCAGGGGCAGTACCCCCAACAGCCCTATCAGGGCTACCCGCAGCAGGGCGCTTATCCGCAGCAGCCGGCTGACCAGCAGGGCTATTCTGACGCGAATGTTGAGCGCATAGAAGAGGTTGCAGAAGCAATAATTGACGAGAAATGGAACGAGCTGGTCAGAAACATTAACAAGATTATAGAGTGGAAGGACAAGACAGAGTCAAGAATTGCGGCTCTGGAACAGGGGCTTAAGGACTTGAAGAGCGAGTTTGACTCGCTTCATCGGGGCGTTCTCGGAAAGATTGGTGAATACGACCAGAACATTGTCAACATAGGGACTGAGATAAAAGCAATGGAGCGCGTCTTCCAGAAGGTTCTCCCCGTGTTCACGGAGAATGTTAACGAGCTCAACAGGGTTACCGAGGAGATAAGGACCGTGCTGTCGCGTAAGAATTCCCAAGAAGCAGGCAATGTTGAGCCCGCTGCAAACGAGCATGCCAATTCTGAAAAAGAGTTCACTCAGCCGCCTAATGGGCATAATGGTTACGGATATTAGCTTATTTCTTCGCATTCAGGTTGCAGAAACAGGACAATAGTAATCCAGGCGGTCTCTATTTGGGACTTTGCGAAAGAAGCGAGATTGTGAAAACAGCTATCAACAGGGTTACGACCATTCCGAGAACCTTGGGATGGAATATTGTGGCGAGAAGAGCTTCTTCGCCCGTGCTTCCAACATCGCCCTGGTAAGCAGTGAGGATTGTGGAGTTGCCCTCCTGAGGGGCTGTTCCCGGAGCGGGCTGCGAGTAAACATATCCCAAACTTCCTGCGATTATGATTACTGAAACAATGAATATCCCCCATTTTAAGCCTCCGTAATTCCTGACTGTCCATTCTATGCTTGAGTCGGGCGCTCCAAACAGTTTGTAAACGAGGAGGACGAAGACGCCTGCCAGAATGAAGAGCATGAACCACGGAACCATTATCTTGACTGCTTCCAGCGCCCTGGGCGTGAAGAGCATTATTACCGAGAAAGAGAGAGCAATTATCGCGTGCAACGACTTGTTATCCCCGAGAAATTTCGTATAAACGAGCAGGGCATAGATTATGGTAAAGATAAGCAGAAATGAGAATATTGAAGAGAATCCCTCAAGGAGTGTCAGGTCAAGAACAGTTGCCATGCTGTATCACTTTTTCATCAGGGATTAATACAAGTTGAAGGAGGTTCAAACGGCATCAGGAGAGGCGCAAAAATCAAAATAAAAATAATACGGCGTGCCGGAGAAGGCACGGCCTGTTTGGTGCAGTTGAAACAAGCGTTTTACTGCGGTTTGAAGTGCTCCCCAATGTCCCTGAGGAACTTGCCCTTGTCTTCCTCACTCTTCTCTTTGGGCTCGCTTGTAATGAACCACACAAGCACTCCGAAGACTAGTGTTATGACAATTATGGCTACCGCATCCTCGCTGAGGAAGTTGTTCCACCAGACCCAGTCGCCCCACCATCCGGCTGATGCGCCAAAGATGTATATTATGATGAGGAATGATATCAGCGCTATCCAGCCGGAAATGCGGTTTCCGAGCCATGTGGCTTCTCCTCCGAAGAGACCTATCAGGATGAGAGCCATGACTATTGCCACAATAACGAGCGAAACGTTCGGCAAAGCATCATTCATGATTTCAACGACATCCCAGCCAGCGGGATAAAGTCCGAGGACGTGCGGAAACACGACCATGAAGCCGATAACGGCTGAAACAACAATGTTTATTCTTTTGGCGTCTTCTCCGAATATCTTTGCCTTCTGCAATATTGCGAAAAGAATGGCAAAGATTAATGCAAAGGGCAACAGAACGTCCGTCAGGCCCCACGAATCCAGAATTCTTATATAGTCTTCAAGGTTCCAAGCTGCCATTTTTCATACCTCCTAATCATCATTTTTCAGTGCAGCCCTTTTGGCTGCCTTTTTGCTCGGGCTGTCTGCTGTGACCCAAGCTATAAATCCAATGAATATCAACAACAGGAATATGGACCCCACAAGTTCGCTGTCCCAGTTGTTGACAATGTACTCCCAAATGTCCTGAAGCCACCCAAGAGCGTACAAGAATATGAGAAGGATTGCCACCAGAAGGACTCCCATGAAAGCAGTCCTCCACGGGCCCTCAAGAATCACTTCTTCATCTTCACTGTAAAAAACGCCTATCAGGACCAGAAATGAAACCACGATAAGCATCAAAAGAACGATGTTCGCCATTGCCTCGTTTATCACGGCAACCAAACGGGAGGAAGCAACAACGAGAAAGGCAATCACAAACGCGACCATGGAATTAAGGTTCTTTTTCGGGTATTTCGTGCCTTCTATCTCGTCTGTGCCTAAGATTTTGGTCTTTTCAAAAATGGCAAAGACGATTGTAAAGACGAGAAGGAAAGGAAGGACTACGTCATATATGCCGATATCTCCAAAAAACGTAATTACATCTCTGAATATGTTAGGCATGACACGCTGATTATTGGTTCAGTCGTATATAAAAGTTTCGCTTGCCAAAAGATTTAAATAGGGAATTAACAGAGCCCCTGAGGGGTTCAGAATGAAATTTGAAAAAAAGATTTTTTCTTCTCTGAAAAGGAAATACGAAGGTTTTGACAGAAAAAGGGAGGACATGATCAGGCAGACACGGAGCGTTATAAAACTATCAAAACAGGTGATTTATGCTCTTCACAGGAGAAACTACTCTGACGCAAAAAGAAAACTGGGTGAACTTAAAGCAGCATATCGCAAACTCCTGACCATTGCGAAGGAGCCCCAGCTGAGATTCTCCGGAAACTTCAGGTCTGCCGCGCAGGAGTTTGTTGAGGCAGTGTGCTTTTACGAGCTCGTTTCACAGGAGGGCTCAGGAGCGCTCCCTGACCCTTCGGATCTGAAGGTTGACTTTGAAGAGTACCTTCTTGGAATCTGCGACGTTGTCGGCGAACTGGGAAGAACAGCTGTTCATTCGGTTGCGAGAAACGATTTGGATGCGTTTTCTGAAATAAAGAAGTTTGTATCGCGGCTTTATGAAGCCCTGTTGGAGTTTGATTTCCGCAATGGCGACCTGCGGAGGAAGTTTGACAGCGTAAAGTACACGCTTAACAAGCTCGAGGACATAGAGCTTGACGTGGTAATGAGAAAAAGGAATCTGCTGATTGAAGAGAAGTGATGATGATGGCGTCGCTAAAAAAAGCACTGAGGACTGTTTTTGAGGTGTGCATGAATCTCAAGAGGAATGAGAGCTGTCTTGTTGTTTCGGACAGCAAAAAGAGGGAATTGGGCCTTGCATTCTTTGAAGCGGCAAAATCAATAACCGAAAAAAGCGCGTATGAAGAAGTCCTTCCTCCCCCGAGGAATGGAACCGAACCGCTGGAGCAGATAGGCAGTTCATGGAAATTTTTTGATGTGATCATTCTGGTTACTTCCAAGTCGTTCTCGCACACGAAGGCAAGAAAGGCGGCATGCAAAGCTGGAGCGAGGATTGCTTCGATGCCGGGCCTTACCGAGGATATGGCAAAGAGAGCCCTCGACGTTGATTACGCGCTCATGAAGAAGCGTAGCGTGAAGCTTGCCAGAATTCTGGAAAAGGGCAGCAAGGTGCGGGTTACCACGGCTCTCGGCACAGACCTTGAGTTTTCAATAAAAAAGCACAAGCCGTTCACTGATTTCGGAATCTACTCGAAGAAGGGCTCTTTCGGAAATCTTCCTGCGGGAGAGTCCGGCCTGGCTCCTGACGAGGGAACTGCCAACGGAATTCTCGTGGTTGACGCCTGCATGGGAACAGGCGTCTTAAAAGAACCGGTAAAGATAACTATCAAAGACGGGTTTGCCGTGAAGTTTGAGGGAAAAGAAGGCGCCAGAGTAAGGAAGCAGTTTGAAGGTCTTGGA
>RFJB01000113.1 GCA_003695045.1 Candidatus Woesearchaeota archaeon
GCGAAGATATCAAGATATGCAGACACGATTGACCCGATGGGAAGCGGAAAGTTCAGCAAGGAAACGCTGGATATGAAAGTTTCATTCTACGAGCTTGCCCTCAAAGGTCTTAATGACATAGTCACAGAGCCTGACTATCAGGCGAACCCGCGAGGACTGAGTTTTGCATCCACCTACAATAAGGCGGTTCTTGCCAAGCAGCGCCTGGAAGGAAAGATAGCGGACCTTAAAGAGTTGCAGCAGAAGTATGAAGAGGGCGAAATAAGCGAGGACGGGAAAATAAGCGGGACCGGCTTCTTATTCTGGAAGAAAAAATACAGCAACGGGGATTTTGAAGCAAAGCTGAGCGATATTGGAGAGGAAGAACCGGCAGGCAAAAAGAAGAATGGCGCTCTGGGAACAGGCATAAGTTGGTTCTGGATAATAACTGCGGTTATCGGTATTGCTGGCCTTACCGCATTCCTGAGAAGGAGAGCAAAGAAAAGAGAGGAAGGCGAGACCTCAGAAGAGGGGGGAATGATTGAGGAGTTAAGGTCTGGCTTGAAGAATATTTTCAGGAAAAAAGACATCAGCGAAGAAGAGTTGGAAGAGAACAAGAAGATACTCGGATTAATAGATGAAATAAAGAGTATGATAGACAGGATAATGCAGGAGATTCAGGACTGGGTTACAGATGAGGATTACAAGAGGACTATCAAGGAGATAAGGTCACAGATAAAGGACTTAAGCGTTAAAGAGATTGACGCTGTGGAAATAAACAGTTGGGTGGAAAAGTATCTTGGCAATCACCCTGCAAAGGACAAAGTTCGCGAAGACCTTCTGGAACTCAATTCACTGTTTACCAAGCTTAAGAAACTGCTCAACGACAGGAACATTAAGAGGAAAAAACGCATCGAAGAATTTGAGGCGAAGGTTGAGGAACTTAAGACCAGATTTAGGGACGAGTCAGAAGGAGGAAACTATGACATTCTCGCAATCAAAGAGAGGTTCCCCAACATAGGAAAGGTTCTGGAGTATCTGGACAAGCAGAAAGAGGAAGGAAAAGTTGAGGAAACGCTTATAGGAACTATTCAGGACCTGATAAACGTGGTAGTAAAGCAGGGAATGAACGTCCAGGAGATGGGTGATGTTCTCAAGTATATAAGGTTTGACGAGATTGAAAAAGCAAAGGAAATAATCGAGCACCTGGAAAAGACAGACGCCGAACTCGCTCAGGTGATGAGAGAGATTGTCGCTGAGCTCGAGGCGTTTTCAAAAGACACGTATACTCCGGACATACTGGCAGGGATTCTTGAAGCCAAGGCATCTGTTTTGAGTTCCCGAGAGGAAGCCGACGAGTTCCTGGAGGAATTGAAGAGAAAAGACAGATATGTGGTTCCGGACCCGACCGGCAGACCAAACACCAAATTAAAATTGAATTTTATGGATATTGGAAATGAGGATGGAATTGATTTTTGCGAGGTAAGTGTTGAAGGAAGTCCTGTCTCTTTGAGGATAGTGATGAAATCCGATGACAAGGTGCACCAGAAGAACCTGGAAAACCTGAACAAGTTCCTTGAAGTCGCAGAGTCCTTAAAGAACAACCGGATAAGCGCGGTAAAAATCCACGAACTTTACACCATTCTAAGAGATAAGCCGCAGAAGACAAGCCAGCTCACGAAGTTTGAAGGACACACTCTTGTTATAGAACATGAAGAACTCGAAAAGGCAGGTCTGGCATCGCGATACCTTGGAAGGGGCGAGAAGATTGAAGCAGAAATCAAAAGTTACGACGAGAGATTAGGAGAACTGCATCTGGAAAACCAGTTAGTGCCCCTTAAACTTGAAGAAGAGCAGTTCAGGAAGTCCCTTGAAACGCTTCTTGCCCTGAACTACTGCGTCCGCAGCGAGGAGTTGACAAAGCAGGAGTTCCTGTGGATGATAAATATGCATCATGCCTTTGGCCGCTTGGAATCGCTTAAAGGGTCTAAAAAGAAGGTAATAAGCGCACGTAAAGTAAAAATCACAAGAGGCGGCTCGGAAGAGGAGAGAGAGGTAAGGAGAGAGGCAAAAATAGAAGTCAGGAGTGTTGAGGGGAACAGTTTGATAACACTCAAGATTGACGGGCTGTTCATGCCCCTGACTCTGGTTCTTGACAACAGAGCGTATCTCTCAATTCTCCAAAACAGAGCAGAAAGTGTCATGCCTGCAGAAGAACAGGGTTCAGAAGAAGCTCCTGAACAGCAGGCCGAAGAGGAGGAGGAAGAAGCAGACACGAACAATGAGTCGCTCATAATGCTTAACTCGCGAGTCCTGGAAATTGCGATGATACTTGCGCAGGACTATAAAAGAGAGAAGGGAGTGCATATAAGAGCGATTATGGCTATGGCGGGAGTTCTCCGCCGGTATCCTCTTCCGCATAATATAGAAGCGTTCAGCAACGGACTGAAAGATGTTGAGATAATTATTCCGGAAGAGTTCCTCAAAAAATACGGCGTTGCCGCAGAGAAAGAACTGAGAATAAAAGCCAGGGAGTATCATTTCAGGGAGAATGCTGTTGAGTTCGAAGGGCTTGAGGAAACTCTGAATCTCTCCAGCCCGAAAGAGACCATCAGAACTCTCAAGGAGGTGGCAGAAGAAATCACTCTGAAAGAGAGAGAATCGCTGACAGTTGAAGAGTTGTTGAATTATGTTGAGGGACTGTGCGAAAGCGGCAAGGTCGAGGAAAAGGTCCGCAGATTAAAAGGCAAGAAGATTGAGTTTGATAAGAGGACTGAAGAAACCATTGAAGAGGCCTCGTCAGAAGAATCAGACAGTGTCAAATTCATTGCCGTCAAATTGAAAAAACTCGGATTGCAAATCAAACTCTTCTGCGATGATCGCTATAAAGAGTGGAACGCCAAGGTTCTCGCTGCTGTTTCAAGAATTTCCAGGGAGATTCATGAAGGATTTATGGGTCCTGGAACGCTACTTGCTGTCCTTGAGATATTCAAGAGAACGGGCCAGGATATTGACGCGTTGTCAGAACTGCTCAAAGGAAAAACACTCAGAATAAAAATCAGGAATGAGACGCTGGAATTTGAAATTGCGGAGGCGAACTTGCAGCAAGAAAAGATTAAGCTGGAAAACAAGAAAGAGAAAAGGACAGGGGACTGCAGCTTGAGAAGCAGGCAGGCGTTCATGCACGACCTCTTGACTCTTGGAGGTGTTTCGTTTGGAGCCGTCACGCCCGAGAGCGTCATTAATTTCATAAACAACCAGATGCGGCAGGGAGGCAATATTGAGGATAACCTCAAAAACGCCTTGCTCGGAAAAACCATTTCTATCCACAGCGAGAATGCATCCGGCAAGTTTGCAAAGATAACAGATATCAGAATCAAAGATGCACAGGTTCTTCTTTCCCTCGATGCGCTGCCTGATAACGTCTGGGTAAAGGGAGCCATCCAGGCAATAAGGACTGCTCTCGAGATAGCCGGACTGGCAAGAAAGGAGAGAATAAATCTGAAAGAGCTTCCGAAGCGGCTTGAAGCGTTTAGAAAAGAACAGCCGGAAGTGAAGAACCCCTGGAATTACTTCACAGATTTGGCTGTTAACTCTCAGGACAAGCTCAGGGGATATGCAGACGAGGGATGGAAAGACGCCTTTGGCGGAAGGCCTCTTTCAGAGTCAGAAATGGCTCTGTTTACGTCGCTTGCGAGAGAGCTCTTCGTTCTCAAAAAATGAACAAGTATTCTAATTTATTGAACATAAATATAGAGCATGATAACAGAACATGATATAAATAGAGCAGTTCATATAAAAAAGTTAATAGAAATAAGAAAAAAATAAGAATAACTACTAAAAGAATAGACAAATAC
>RFJB01000012.1 GCA_003695045.1 Candidatus Woesearchaeota archaeon
TGAATAACCTCGAGGAAGCCCGGGTTGAAAGGGTGGATTATATTGTTGCGAACCACGCTGAGCAGGACCACTCGGGCTCAATAAGAGCAGTCCTTGAAAGATATCCCGAAGCAGTGATTGTGGCGAATGCTAAATGCAAGGAATTCCTGCAGGACATGTACGGCTTTGAAGACGGGAAGTTCAGGGTGATTGCTGACGGAGAAACCCTTTCTCTTGGAGACATGACCCTGCGGTTTGTCTTTGCCCCATGGGTTCACTGGCCGGAAACAATGCTGACTTTTCTGGAGGAGGACAGGATTCTTTTCACATGCGACCTTTTTGGCAGCCACCTTGCAACAAGCAAACTGTATGCTGAAGACGAACACGATGTGTTCATGGCTGCGAAAAGATACTATGCAGAGATCATGATGCCCTTCAGGAAGAACATTCAGGCCCATATGAAGAAAATATCAGAGTTGAACCCTGCCATGATTGCTCCAAGCCACGGACCAGTATACAACAGACCCGAGTTCATACTGAAACATTACGGCGAGTGGGTTTCGGACAAGACAGAGAACAGCGCTCTGATTGCCTATGTCAGCATGCACGACACAACAAGGCAGATGGCTTTTTTTCTGGGAAACGAACTGATTAAGAGAGGAGTTGAAGTTCACCTGTTCAACCTTGAACATCCCGACATCGGGGAGCTTGCAATGGCGTCTGTCAATGCAAGAACAATTGTTATAGCGTCGCCTACAGTTCTTACAGGGGCGCATCCCAATGCATCATACGCTGCGCTTCTCCTCAATGAACTCCGGCCAAAGGCAAGATTTCTCGCAGTCATAGGAAGTTATGGATGGGGCGGCACGATGGCTCAGCAGATAAAATCGGCAATGAGCCACTTGAAGGCAGAGTGGGTTGGAGAAGTGCTTGCGAAGAGCCACAACCACGCAGAGATGTTTGCACCATTGGAAGAACTTGCTGATAATATAAGGGAGAGGCACAGCACCGACTAAACAAAGGGTTTAAGAGTTAAACAAAGAGCATTTAATATGTGAGCAGAGCAGGAAAAGACTGCAAAATGAATAATGTTTCAGTAGTGATTGCAGGTGAAGCTGGACAGGGAATACAAACAGTAGAGCATGCTCTCACAACCGTCCTTAAGAATTCAGGTTTTCATGTCTTTTCAACAAAAGAGTACATGTCCAGGATAAGAGGGGGCACCAACAGTGCGGAGATAAGATTCTCTCCTGATAGGAGAGTAAGAAGTTATGTTGAAAGAATCGATATTCTCGTGCCTTTGAGCAGAAATTCCGTTGAGCATGTCTGGAAAAGAATAAATGAGCAGACCCTGATAATATGCGACTCAGAGGATTTTTCAAATCATCCTCTTCTTGAGAACAGGCCTAACACAATCAGGTTGGAAATAAAAAAGAGTGCTGCATCTATAGGAAATCTGATTTATGCTAATTCGGTTATTGTCGGAATACTCGCAGAGCTGCTTGGGATAGAAAAAAAAGAGATAGAGAAGTATCTTCAGAAGAGGTTCGAGAGCAAAGGAGACGACATTGTTAGTAACAACATTAAAGCTGCGGAAGTCGGCAGAGAACTTCTGAGAAAGGACGAAACTCACAAAAAGGAAGGAAAAAGTTATTCCTGGGCTGAATTCTCTGAAAGAAAGAATGAGAAGGGGAACAACGCTTCAACAGAGCTTCTCCTAAGCGGAACTGAAGCTGTTGCTCTCGGAGCCATAGCAGGAGGATGTAATTTTGTTGCTTCCTATCCCATGTCGCCTTCAACCGGCGTCCTGACCTTTCTGGCTGCAAACGCGAAAAGGTTTGGAATTGTGGTTGAACAGGCCGAGGATGAAATAAGCGCAATAAATATGAGCATCGGAGCATGGTATGCGGGGGCAAGGGGATTTGTGACTACCTCAGGAGGAGGATTCTCTCTTATGGAAGAAGGAATCAGCCTTGCAGGAATGACTGAAACTCCTGTCGTGGTGCATCTGGCTCAAAGGCCGGGCCCTGCAACAGGCCTGCCCACAAGAACAGAGCAGGGAGATCTCGAGCTGGCAGTGCATTCAGGTCATGGAGAGTTCCCGCGAGTTGTGTTTGCTCCTGGAACTCTTGAAGAAGCGTACAATATTGCCTCTTATGCATTCTTCATTGCTGACAAGTATCAGGTTCCGGTTATCATAATGACAGACCAGTATTTTGTGGACAGCATTTACAACGTCCAAGGCATTTCCATAACCCCTGACATTCACAGGGAAAACCACGTAACAATAGCAGACCGGGACTACAAGAGGTACAGAATAACAGAAGATGGAATAAGCCCAAGGGCAATACCCGGCCAGGGAGAGGGAAGAGTAAAGGTGGACAGTGATGAACATGATGAGCATGGCATGATAACAGAATCTTTTGAAGTTAGAAAAGCCATGGTAGAAAAAAGGTTGAGGAAAGCCGAAACAATGCACAGAAATGGACATGTAATCAAGCCAAAGCTTGAAGGTCCTGAGAACTACACTAATCTTGTTGTGTGCTGGGGTTCTACTTATCATGCAGTCAAGGAGGCTCTCGAAGAAGGAAATCTGAACTCAACAGCACTATTGCATTATTCTCAGGTATGGCCCCTTCATTCGTCCACTAAGGAGATACTGGAGAAGGCTGACAAGATAGTTTCTGTGGAAAACAATGCCACAGCGCAGTTTTCCAGAATAATAACGCGGGAAACAGGTGTAGTTATTCAGGACAGGGTACTTAAGTATGACGGGCTTCCATTTTGCCCTTCACAGCTTAACAA
>RFJB01000114.1 GCA_003695045.1 Candidatus Woesearchaeota archaeon
ATAATAGAAGATATGGCTGAAGAAGGCCACAATGTTTTCCTGATACCTGATGGTTCACTGCCAATACCGTACACAATGGAGCCGATAAAGATAAAGGCAGAAGACGACACCGGAGGAGAGATTTACTTCAGAACGGTCTGCATGCCCACAAACAACGGCAAGTTATACATCCAGCTGGAGGGCGGCGGAAACAAGGTCTACGTCAAACCGATGTGGCCTGTGGCAAGCGGAAGCAAAATCGAAAGCGAGCCGATACAATACCGGAAAACTGCAACGGATGAAATAGAGTGGATACTCCCAACGGCGGGTTAAAATGAGAAAAGCAACAACACTCCTGATAATCATTGTTCTTCTCAGCACAGCAGTGCTGGGGGCGACAAGCGCGCCGGTCAGGCATGTTCATGTAGTCACATCAGAAAATCCGACCACAGGATACACGGACAAGAACACCGCATTTACAGGAGCTTACTGTTCCGGAGAAAACACAGGGGTTGCGCGGGCATACTTTGAATTCGATACTCAGGAACTGAACCAACTGGAGGAAAAACCATACTATTATTTTGTTGTTAAAGTATCTCAGCTTGCAGATAATGTCTGCCAGAGCAGAAAGAAGATGGAGTATCTTGAACTGTATTCTGTTTCGGACGCAGAACCTGAACAGAAGATAACATGGAACACGCAGCCATCAAAAACAGGAAGGCATCCTCTGGACGCCAAGCTAATACGTTCTGACAGCGTTTACTACTTCCAGATTCCCTCAGATGCGCTGGAACAAATGAAGAGCAAGAGGAGACCTATGCTTCTTGTTGCCGCGGTTGATGACATGAACACGGAGTTTATATCAGTCAAGGAACTTCAAAAAAACGCCAGAATTGAAGCAAGAGACCTGCCAATAGTATATGACACCGACGGAGACGGGCTGGATGACGTTATAGAAGCGCAGTTAGGAACTGACATAACAAATCCTGATTCTGACGGAGATGGGATAAAAGATTTCAAGGAGGCACTCCACGGTTTGAATCCTGTAAAAAAAGATGTGGAGAAACAGAAAGATATCCAATCGGACTGCTCAAATATAAGATGCCCCACAGGAATAGCATGCGTGGACGGAGTATGCCTCGTGCCCACACTCAGGGACGAGGAAATAAAAGAGAAAGCAAGGGAAATCCAGCAGAAGCCGGAAAGCTGCTTTCAGAGAGGCGGAGAAATCTGCACGCTTGAGCAGGACTGCGACGGGTACTGGGCAAGCGAGATAAACGAAAACTGCTGCTTCGGAAGCTGCGTGACGGAGCAGGATTGCGTGCTGCTGCCTCCGAGCATTGACAAGTACGAAGTAGAACAGGGCGACGCTGTCAAGATAACAATAACAGGCGTGGGATGCGAAGGAAATAGCGTGAAAGTAAAAATAAAAGAAATGGACGGAATTGGAAGCGAAGACGATATAACTGCATTTCTACTCCCAACAAGGATAAGAAATGGAAAAGCAGAGATAATCTGGACTGCAGAAGGATATGACGACGGACTCTTCGGAGGCAGGAACGAGTACAAGATTTGCGCAAAAGCAGAGGGAAGCAGAGAGGCATGCGCCAAGAATTATGTAAAGGTAAAGCAACATCCAAAAGAGAAAACCTGCGCGGCAGGAGACGGGTGCAATATTGAGTGCGCTCTCGAAGAGGGAGACCCCGACTGCCTCTGCATAGACCTTCTTGAAAAGAAGGCGGAAGGAAATTACAGCAATTTCACAGTGCCCGCTTACATATGCGACAGTTACGACGAGTGCTCCGCACCACTTCTGAGTTCAGAGGGAATCTGCTGCGCAAGCCCGTGCGTCAGGATAGACAGTTGCGGCAATGGCGTATGCGAAAGCGTCGAAAACGATGTGATATGCCCTGCGGACTGCAAGATAGGAGAGCCCAGGATATTCACATTAAAGTTTGACGGCAGCTTAACTTCTGAGGACGGACAGGGTCCCGCTGCAACCACTGGGGGAGAATTCAGCGATGACGCTGTGTCAGGAATGTCGCTTTACGGAATTGCAGATGATGAGTATATCGACTATGCAAACCAGGATGTTTTCTACGGGTCTCAGGGAAGTGTTGCTCTCTGGGTCAAATTTGATGCGTTCACCTCTGAAGATTCGGCATACTTCCACACTCCAGACAGCAAAACCGTTCTTTACTACGACTACTGTGTGGGCTGCACGGAATACGGAAAGAAGCTCATAAAAGCAAGAGTAGGCGGCATAGAAGCCCGTTATGAGGTAAATCCGGAGGAATGGGTTGGAAAGTGGCACCATATAGCGATGACGTGGAAAGGCGCGCCGGCGGGCATTGCCTCGTTATATGTTGACGGCATATTAGCAGACAGAATAGAATACACTGAAGCCAGCGGGGCCTCCAGCTTCAGGATTGGGAACAATTATGGGCTGTGGATGGGCTGGCACGATGGAAAGATGGACAACATGCACATCGCCAACTATAAAATGAGCGACGAGGAAATAGCTGAAATTTACTATTCAGAAAAGCCAAATTCAGACAGACCGGGCAACCCGTGCAAACTTGACTGTCCGGCAGGGTGCAATGATTACGGAGATTGCATTGCTCCGGAGGGATTCATGAGGATAACAGACCCGGGCAATCCGGAAAGGTACTGCCTGATAGAAGATTACGGCGACTCAATATATGAGAAAGGAAAACTGTATTACACCGACTGGGATCAGGAGATGGAAGCATACGTCCTGAAAGAAACGGAAGACAGGTGCCTTGACGAACATGACCTTTGGGAAACGAGATGCTTCATAAGCGAAGAATACGGAACTTTCAATGTGAATGCGGGAAGGGTCTCCTGTCCGGCAGGGTGCAACGACGGGGCTTGCAATCATGAAGACAACAACCAGGAATTCTGCGAAGACAGCGACGGGCTAAACTACTACACCCGCGGCACAACAATAGCATACAACAACCAGCAATACCTGAACAAAACAGACACATGCATCAACCGAAACACGGTAACAGAATACGCGTGCGACGGAAACACACTATACTCTGTGGAGCACCAGTGCGGAAATCAGGATTCCGACGCAAAAGGAGTGGAGATTACAAGCCAATGCGTGGACGGAGCATGCATCTTTCAAGAATAAACGTAAAGTTCATCCTTCTTTTCTATTAACTCCTTGACAAGCTGCTCCGGCAGACGAAACTTCGCAGGGATTTTAACAACAAGATGACCATCTTTGGTTACCGCGGAGGGATATTTCTTCTTGAAGCGCTCAGCATGCACTCTGTGAGAAACCGGAGGGCCGATATGGATTACCTGCTTTGGAAGCGGCTTTGAATCAAGAACAAACCAGAAAGCAGCAAAGTCGGATCTGTCCCAGAACCAGTCAGACGAGAACAGCTTAAAACCGTTCTCTGCAAGTGATTGATGAATCTTCTCAAATTTCTTGAAGAGCTTCGCGCCCACAACGTCTTCTTTCCCTGAAGGAACGCTGGGCAGAACAAGCAGAAGCTTTCTTCCGGCAGAACGCGGCACGATTTTCCTGAGTGAGAAAACAAACGGCTTGAAAAAGGACATGGAAGGCCTCTTCAAGAACTTTTTAGCGGCATCAATAAATCTGGAAAGAGACTCTGAACTTACTGAAGCAGCGGCGTTTCTCGTCTTATCAGTCGGGTCAATCACAACCAGAGGCCCAATCTTTGACTTGTTGAGAACAAGCAATGCCTGATTTGGATTGGAGTAATGCTTTTCAGGGTCGATGACAACAGTGCCGGACTTGGACCATAATGACGCATGCCGAAGAAGATTGTCAAACCCTCCAAAGTGAAGCACCAAAATGTCAAGAACGTGCCCGGAGAAGCCGCGAACATACGACTCAGCGCCATATATCCTTCTGGACTTGCAGAAGAGCTTGGCTGCCCTAATATGATTCCGTAAAAGGCAGGAGTGGGGCACACGAACTCTTGCAGAGTTATGATTCTTGACGCTGGCAGTTTCGCATGACGAGACCTTCTCCAGAAGGGAATAGTCAGAGAGGGTTATTTGGATGCTGCCCGCGGCATCTTTTTCTTTAAGCTTTTTGAGAAACCATTTGACATGGAGAGGGCTCATATCCGTAACATTCCTCGCCTGAACAGAGGATGCTACTTTCAGAACAGGAACAACCTCTATGGAAAAGTCGCCGATTGAAAAATGGAAGTAGTCCCTGCTGCCGTGAACCCTGGAAAGAGAGGCAAAAGCGCTTTCATCAGTTTTCATTAAGGCATGTTTGAGAACCGGCTCAAGAAGGTCTGAGAGGTCCTTCTCTGCGTATTTAGGTGGAAATGCAACAAAGATATCTATATCAAAATCCCCCTCAAGCAGAGTCCCCTTGGCAAGAGAGCCCCCCAGGATAACAGAACAACCGGGAAAAGATGAAGAAACGCTCCTGCGAAGCGCCGAAATGAAGGGTTTGACAGCTGCCTTAACAGAGAGCTCGTCAGGACTGTGCTGAAGTCCTATTTCAAAGAGGAAATCCCTTATTGAAAGCCCTGAAGGGACTGATGATGGCGCCATGCCCTCGTGAAGCGCGGAAGATTTTAAAATAGTTTTGGATTAAACTCTGAAGAAGGGATGAAAAATGGACGAAGACACAAAAGTAGGAGATTTAAAAAGCCAGGTCAGAAGGTTTTGCGATGCAAGGGACTGGGACAGGTATCACAGCGCAAAAGACCTGGCAATAGGAATAATAACCGAAAGTTCCGAGATACTGGAGCATTTCCGTTTTAAGAGCCCTGAAGAAATAGAAGGGATGTTCGGAAATCCCAAGAAGAGAGAGGAAATAGAAGATGAGATAGCGGATGTCCTGTTCTTCGTTCTCCGGCTTGCACAAAAATATAACATAGACCTGAGCAGAGCTCTCAAGAGGAAAATAGAGAAAAACGAAAAGAAGTATCCTGTAGAAGTGTCAAGAGGAAGCAATAAGAAATACAACGAGTGCTGACTAAATCTCATGCGGCATAATCCGTATTGCAAGGGACGCGAGCACAGAAGTCAGCACCAAGACCGAAATGACCGCGCTGTAAGACGAAACATCTATCATTCCCTTGTGCAGGGCAACTCTTGCGAAAACTATGCCAAGCGTAACATTTATGCTAAACAGCCATCCTGAGAAAGAAGAAATCTTTCGGGACATGAACCTTCTGAAAACGAAATAACTGGAGAAGTACTTGGTCGACAAGACCAGAGCAGCGTAAAACAGTATAAACACAAGATGCTTTAGCTCCAAAACGCTGAAATCTGCCCCAAGACCCGCTGAAAAAAAGAAAATGGGCGCCATAAATCCGAAAATCACAGCGCGAAGCTTTTCTTCAAGAACATCATGCTCTTCTATCATCTCAGAAAAAAAGAAGCCGGCAACAAAAGCAAGCACGGCTCCGTGAACATTGATCTTCTCAGAAACGCTTAGCAGGGCAATGAGGGTGAGCAGTATGAATTTGACCTTGAACTCTGAAGAGTCACCCCTGTAACGCGAAAAGAGCCACCTTCCAAACCTTGGAAGAAACAGAAGAGAGAGAAGCACAATAAAGAGCACAAGAATTGAATAAAAAGAAACGCCTTCGAAGACAACAGACAGAACAATCATGGAGATTACATCCACAAGCATTGCCGCGGAGAGAACGAGCTGACCGGAAGGTGCAGACAACATTTTGTTTTCTTTGAGAACAAGGTAGATTATTGCCAGGGAAACAGGCGAAAAGGAAGCAGCCATAACAAGCGAGGTTGAAGAAGACAGATTGAAAATGAAAAAGGACGCGAGATAAAACACCAGGAACGGAACGAAAAAGGATGTGATTCCCAGAACAGCACTCTTTTTCCAGTTTTTTCTTATGGAGTTCGCGTCTGTCTCAAACCCGGCAAAAAACATAATTCCCAGAAGACCGAAATTTGCCATAAGAGGAATCCACTGCTCTTCTGCCATGCCGAACAGATTTGCTCCAAGCAGGCCAAGAAGGATTTCCACAATGGCTACAGACAGACCGAGTTCCAGAGCGAGTATTCCGCCGAATACAATGAGCAGTCCCATAAGAAATGCAGCGTCCATAGCATGCGGAATTAACTCCATGTTTAAAAGTATTTTGAAAGCAAGAATGGCAAATATTTAAATAAAGCCACGGAACAGCAGAGAATATGGATGAACAGAAAGACAAACAGAAGGAGCTTGAAAAGGTGGCGGAAGAGATAAGAGAGTCGGACCTTCCTCTCAAGGAAAGCGCCACCAATCTTGTTTTCGGCAAGGGAAATCCTGATGCGGAAATAATGTTCATCGGGGAAGCTCCGGGAGAGAAAGAGGACCTTCAAGGAGTCCCGTTTGTAGGCGCTGCAGGAAGAGAGCTTGACAAGCTCCTGCATCTTCTGGGGCTGACACTTGCTGATGTCTACATAGCCAACATCCTGAAATACAGGCCTCCGAACAACAGGGATCCGCTGCCGGACGAGATAAGAGCCCACACACCATATCTTGTGAAGCAGATAAGAATAATCAAGCCGAAGGTAATCGCCACGCTTGGAAACTTCGCAACGAAGTTTGTCCTGGCAAAGTTTGACGTTGAGAGCATGAAGAGAATCGGCGGGATAAGCTTCCTTCACGGAAAGCCGGTGCATATTGAAGCGGACGGACTGGATTTTACGGTTATACCGATGTATCATCCGGCAGCAATGCTGTACAAACCGCCGTTAAGAAAAGTCATAGAAGAGGACTTTTTGAAGATGGGCGAGTTTCTGGGTCTGGAAACACGCAAAGGAGAGGCCCGAAAGGACAAGCCCCTGACAGAGTTTTTTCAGCCATAAAAGGTGAGGGCATGCAAAAGGATATTGATGTTGTGGGAATAGGAAATCCGCTGATGGACATAATAGTGAAGATAGAAGACCACGAGCTGGAAGAACTTGACCTCAAAAAAGGCACAATGAATCTTGTCGATGCGGAGAACATAAAGAAGTTTGAAGAGAAGATTCTGAAGAAGGACAAAACTCTTGTGCCGGGAGGCAGTGTTGCCAACACGCTGGCAGCAATGGCTCTTCTGGGAGCGAAGGTTGTCTTCGTAGGCAAAATAGGCGAGGACGAACATGGAGATGTATATGAGCAGAAGCTGATCGGAGGCAATATTCTTTCGCGCGTCAAAAAAGCCAACGGAGAGACAGGACGAGTCATAAGCTTGGTGACTCCCGACTCTGAAAGAACATTTGCAACTTACCTTGGAGTGTGCACGCAACTTGAAAAGGAAGAGCTGGCCGAGGAGGACATAAAGAAGGCGAAGGTGCTCCACCTCACGGGATACCAGCTTGAAGAGCCGAAACTCAGAGAAACAAGTTTGCATGCCATAAAGATTGCGAAAGATAACAAAACAAAGGTTTCAATAGACCTTGCGGACCCGGAACTTGTCAAGAGAAACAAAGAACAGATTCTTGAGATAATAAAACAGGCAGACATACTTTTCGCCAATGAGAAGGAAATCGCCGAGCTGACGGGGAAGAAGCCGGAAGAAGCAGTCACAGAGTTCCCGTGGATAGAAACCCTTGCCGTGAAGATGGGAGCGAAAGGTTCCATAGTAAGGCATAAAGGGAGCATAATAAAAGAAGAAGGAGTAAAAGCCAAAGCTGTAGACACGACAGGCGCAGGAGACATGTACGCAGCGGTAATTCTTTACGGGCTTACACATGACAAGGACATGACAACAACCGTGAGAGCGGCAAACCACGCTGCCGGAAAGGTTGTCGAAACAATAGGAGCAAGGCTTGAAAGAGGGTGGGAAGAAATAAAGGGAATGTTTTCATAGCTCTTCCTTCAGGTTGATGGTTGCAATCATAGAAAGGGACTTTATGACAGAGGTGTTCTTTCTTAAAGATATCAGAAAATCGTTGAACTCTGAGGCGTCTGCAAATTTGAGTTTGACCAGAAGGTCGTACTCCCCTGTAACCCCAAACACTTCCTTGATGTGCGGATTATTCAGAAAGGAAGAGCTGAGCTCTTTGCTTGTGGAAAGAAGAATAAATGCAACAAAGCCCTCGCCGGCTTTTTCATTGTTCAGCTTCACAGTGAATTTCTCGATGACGCCCGCCTTCTTCAACTGGCTGATGCGCTTGTGGACGGTGCTGGGGCGCATGCCGATTTTCTTCGCTATTTCCCTGATGGTGGCGCGGGAGTTCTCGCGGAGAAGAGCCAGTATCTTCGTGTCGGAATCGGAAAGCATGCGTTTAATCTTCTTTAAAGATATATAAATATTGTGGAAAAAATTCCTGAATAGTGCTTTTTTATGGACAAAATACATGACTGAGCGGGTAAAATATAAAAATATCAAACCGGTCACAGTTCAAGGTGATAATACAATGGACAAAGGAAAGAATTACGAGGTCAAAGACATAAAGCTCGCAGAACAGGGAAAGAAGAACCTTGAATGGGCTGAAAGAGAGATGAAGGCGCTCCTTGAAGTAAGAAAGCAGTTTGAGAAGAAGAAACCATTCAGAGGGATAAGAATCGGGATGGCTCTCCACATCACAAAGGAAACAGGAGTCCTTGTCAGAACTCTGCGAGCGGGCGGAGCAGACGTGGCAATAACAGGATGCAACCCTCTTTCGACGCAGGACGACATTGCTGCGGCACTCGCAAAGGAAGGAGTAAAAGTGTGGGGATACAAGGGAGAAACAACAAAAGATTACTACAGATACATTGACAACGTGATAAAGACAAAGCCGCACATAACTATTGATGATGGCATGGACCTTGTGAGCAGGATACACACAAAATATCCGGGCCAGATAAAGGACATAATAGGCGGATGCGAAGAAACAACAACAGGAATAATCCGGCTTAAAGCAATGGAGAAAGACAAGGCGCTGAAGTACCCAATCATTGCGGTAAACGACAACAAGACAAAGCACCTGCTGGACAATTATTATGGCACAGGGCAATCCACACTTGACGGAATACTTAGAGCCACAAACATTCTCATAGCAGGGAAAACAGTGGTAGTGGCTGGCTACGGCGACTGCGGAAAAGGAGTAGCGATGCGGGCAAAGGGAATGGGAGCCAATGTAATAGTTACCGAAGTGGACAACTTCTGCGCACTGCAGGCAAAAATGGACGGCTTCAGGGTAATGCCGATGAAAGAAGCGGCTCCGCAGGGAGACCTGTTCGTGACAGTAACAGGAGACATAAATGTCATAGACAAGGAGCACTTCAAACTGATGAAGGACGGCGCCATAATGGCAAACTCCGGCCACTTTGACGTGGAGATAAACAAGAAGGCGCTTGAAAAGATGGCATCGCGAAAGAGACGCATAAGATGGATGCTTGACGAGTACACAATCGGAAAGAAAAAGCTTTACCTCTGCGGCGAAGGACGGCTTGTGAATCTTGCGGCAGCAGAAGGGCATCCAAGTGCTGTAATGGCGACCTCATTCTGCGGCCAGGCGCTTGCAGCAGAGTACCTTGTCAGGAACAAAGGCAAGCTCAAGGCAGGCGTCCACATGCTGCCGGAAGAGATTGACGACAGGATAGCAGGGCTTCAGCTCAAGGCGATGGGAGTGAAGATAGACAAACTGACGCCTGAACAGAAAGCATACCTGAGCAACTGGAGAGAAGGGACTTAAGCAGGATTCTCATTGTTTTTCTTTTTTCTTAATTCGAAATAAAATGCTGCGGCATTCCAGGCGTTGTTCTCCCAGAAGACATGGGCTCGTCCATTCATAGTTGCGTTCAGGTAAAAAAGAGG
>RFJB01000115.1 GCA_003695045.1 Candidatus Woesearchaeota archaeon
AGCATAGAGATTAAAAACCTGAAGGAAGATGTCGAAGACATTCTTGAAAAGATGGAGGAGAACGCCGGAAGATTGAAGTCCCTGAATGAACTCTCGGCAGATAACTTTGAAAAGCTCGCGGAAAAAGAGAAGGAACTCTTTGAGAAGGACGAAACTCTTTACCACAAGCTTCTCGAAGACACAGAGCACATTGAGAATTATGATCACATCCTCATTCACCGACTCCTTCACGGATTCCTGCACAAGATTCACGCCCAGAAGGTAAATCCTGACTGGCGGGCTGCGGTTGAGGAGGACATAAAGGAAACACATCTTGAAGTGCAGAAGATTCTTGAGAACATAAGAGAACAAACAAAAAAACTGGTTATTCAGACGAGAGCAGCTGCCTGACTACTTCTTTTTTGACGCTCTCTTTGACTTTCTGCTTTTCTTTTTGGCGCCCGGCTTCTTCTTTTTGGGCGGCTTGTCAACACTTTTTTCCAGCGCCTCAATGCTCGACCTGAGCTCTTTCAGAGACGCCTTGAGCGCGGAATTGAACTGTTCGGCAATGTTTTTCTCAAGCGTCTGCCTTGCTTTCTCTGCTTTTTTGAGCGCGTCTTCAACGAATTTCTTTGACTCTGATTTGGAGAGAGCGCCTTCCTTCTCAAGCTCCCTGGCAATCTGCATCGCCTTCTTCCTTGTGAGCTCGTATGCCCCAAGGCCCATCAAAAACGCCTTTTCAAGTGCTTTTTTCATTCTATCTACCTCCTGTCAGCGAAACATATTCCCTGTGCTGCATCAAAACAGCCAGGTAGAGCACCGCGACCGCTCCGGCTGCTAAAAATCCGAGTTTGTATGCTTCAATTCCTGCCAGCGAAAAGTTTTTGTCTGAGAGCAGAAGAACTGAAGAAGCAAGAATTATGGAGCCGAATATTGTTGCCAGCGTTCTCAGGGAGCTCTCCCTTTCTATCTCCTCTCTGATTACATTTATATCCCTCATGTCAAGCTTCACTTCCAGCTCGCCTTTGCTCATTACATCCATGAGCTTGGACGCCTTTGCGGGCAGTTCCACTGCAATCTCCTGAAAGTCCATCATCTCCTTTCGAGACCGCTTCGCGATTTCCGAAACGCTGTATTTTTCAGCCCACAACTTCTGAAGCATCGGCTTGGCTTCCTTCACAAAGTCAAGCTCCGGATAGAGTTCTGCGCCGGTGCCTTCCATTGTGAGAAGAGCTTTTGCGAGCAGTATTACATCCACCGGTATTTTCAGATTAAAGCGTGTAGCTGTGTTTATAAGTCTGTAAATCATCTGCGTTACCCTGTAGTCCTTCAGAGAAGCGCCGTACCACTCGCCGATTATGGAGTCAATTCTTGAAGTGAGTTCATTGACATTTACCTGCCCTGTTTCCTCGGCAATGGCGAAGAATAATTTTCTTACCTTGGGAACGTCATAGTCAAGGACTGCAATGAGAAGCTCGAGTATTTTGTCCCTCAGTTCTTCTGTTACCCTGCCGACTATTCCGAAATCTACATACGCTATTCTGCCGTCCTTGAGAATAAAGATGTTCCCAGGATGGCTGTCCGCATGAAAGAACCTGTGCCTGAAAATCATTTCAAAGACAGACCTCATTCCGTTCAGGGCCACCTTTTTCTTGTCAATCCTTTTTTTCTTCACGAGTTCAAGGTTTGTGAGCGGTGTGCCATCAACCCACTCTGAAACAAGAACCCTCTTTGTTGAATATTCCAAGAACGGCTTCGGGATGAATACGATGTCCGAACCTTCAAAGTTCCTGTGAAACCTGGCTTCGTTTCTGGCTTCTATTTCAAAGTCCATCTCGTTTTTTGTGTAAATCTCAAATTCTGTCACAACGCCTACCGGATTGTAGTTCCGGTATTCCTTCCTTTTTTCCAGAGCCCTTGCAATGTGGTAAAGAATGTCTATGTCTGTTTTTATGAGCGCCCTGATGTGCGGCCTTTGAACCTTTACTGCCACAACCTTTTTTTCCTTCCTCAAAACTGCCCTGTGAACCTGGGCAATGGATGCAGAAGCGACCGGCTCTCTGTCAAAATGCGAAAAGACCTTGTTCAGGGGCTGGCCGAGCTCTGCTTCCACCACTTCTTTTACCCGGGAGAAGGGCATTGGAGCAACGTTGTCCTGCAGGTTTCTGAATTCCTCGCAGAAAACCTCCGGAATCAGGTCGGACCTGAGGGAAAGAAGCTGGCCGAGTTTGATGAATGTCGGTCCGAGTTGTTCCATTGCGCGTCTCAATCTCCTGGCTGTTTCGCGCTGGTCAAGGAGCGATTGATTTATGATTCTGCTTGATAATGCCTTTACTTTGTGGTGGATGGGCAGGTGCTTGTTCAGATGGGCGTGCATTAAGAATTCATGCAGTTCGTATTCCGCGAGGGCAACAGCTATTTCCTCGATTCGCTTCATGTCCCGGATGGTTTGAACAATCGCCATTTTATCCGTCTTATCCTTCCGTCCGGCAAACCAGCACTGAAGCACTGATCTGCATCAGGAAATATTTGTGCTAACTGCCTCGTCCATGTTTGTCTGAACTGGTTATTTGTTCATCAACAGGTCGAAGAACATTCCTCCGAGCAGGCATGCGACAAGACCGCTGAAGACCTTCCTGGAGAAGAGGCTTGCGGGGTCCTCCAGTGATACCTGGTTGTAAAGCAGGAGGATTATTATTGTCACAACAAATGTTGTTACATAGACGAAGACCGTTCTCCTGAATGCCTTGGCGGCGGCCCACTTCAGGGGGTGCTTTGTGTGCCTCAAAAGCACGTCCATAAAATAGAGGTATGTGCCCACAAAGATGAATAGGTTGTATGATACCATCTGGTAAGTGCTTAGCGATTCAACCAGGTTCCAGAAGGACCTGACAAGCATCCAAGGTCCCATGAGGGTTGCCGCGCCCACCATCATGTAGATTATGTTCTCAAAGCTGAATTTCTCCACGTAGTTGTGGTCTATCATTGCAATCACCTTTTTTTGTGCAAACGCCTTTCTTAGTTTTAGACATTATTAACCTGCCGGCTTCCGGAAGCCGGTTTTTGATTTCAGTCAATCAGGAAGTCAAACGTTACTGCTCCTACGAGGCCGATTGAGTTTGTCGCAAACACATACCTGAGGAAGTCCAGCGTGGACATGTCCGGCGAGAGTTTGTTGAACGCCCACAGGAACATAAGCATAAGCACAGTGACTGTGAGGTAGATGTAAAAGATTCTCTTGGAAAGTTCTGCGAAAAACTGGCGTTCAAACCTGAATGTTCTTCGGAATCCGTAGTTGAGCGTGACAAAAACGCAGAAGAGTATGAAGATGTGGATGGCGAGTATCTTGTACATGGGGATTGGAATTGCCGGTTCCGAATCAAGCCCGTCTATGAAGTTCCAGAAGTCGGGAGTCCACATTGCAGGCAGACCGAAAACGACTGCTCCCACAACCACCTGGCCGAAGTCAGCAAACGAGAATTTCTTGACGTTGGCCTCCCTCGTTTTCTTCTTTTCAATCTCGGAGAGTATTTTTCTCTCAAGCTCTTCGTCTTTTGAGAGCCGGTCGAGAATCTCTTTTTCTTCAGACCTTACTTCCTCAAGCTCTTTCTCCACTCTGGCAAGGTCTCCCCTGCCGGCTCGCCTTTTTTTACCCGGCTTTTTTTTCCCTGAAGGGAGGCGGGATTCGGAGTGAGCAGAAGAAACATTGGATGTTTCCGGAAGAACCTCTTTTTTTGGCATGCCTTAAAAATGGCAAAGCGGCTTTAAAAAGTTTTCCCAGAAAGCCGAAGAAGAGACATAAAAGATATTGAACGAGGAGATATTGAACGAGTCGGTAAAACGACTCGTGTATGTGGGCGTGCGATGTGAGCGCTAAAAAATCGCGAAAGACATATTAATCCCGCGCTGTTTTAACATGGCAGAATGATAATCACAATAGGCGGAAAGCCGGGCAGCGGCAAAAGCACTGTTGCCAGAAAGGTTGCTGAAAAGCTCGGCATGAAGTATTACAGCGTGGGCGACCTTATGGGCAGGCTTGCGCAGGAGAGAGGCATGAGCATTCTTGAGTTCAGCAAACTGGCTGAGAAGGACAAAAGAATTGACCGGCTCCTTGATGATGCGCAGATAAACCTTGCCCGGGAGGACAATTTTGTTATTGATTCCCGTCTTGGTTTTCATTTCATTCCCAATTCGGTAAAGGTTTTTCTTGATGTTGACGAGGAAGAGGGCGCAAGAAGAATTCTTCAGTCGGTAAAGAATGCTGAGAGGCCTGACGAGGCGTATCTCAAAAACATCGCCGAAAGCATGGAAAGCACAAGGAAGAGGGTGGCTTCCGAGAAGAAAAGATATCTGGAGTATTACAATGTTGACCCGTACGACCTGTCAAATTACGACCTTCTTATTGACACCACGCAAATGCCTGTTGAAGAAGTAGTTGATGCTGTCGTAAGGTATGTTGCGGATCTGAAAGCGGCTAAAGAGAAGAGTGAAGAAGGGAAGAAGTGAGGAGGAAATAAAACAAGCGAAAACAACACCAAAGGTCCGGGAGACATTGCAGCAACGAATCTGCCAAAAATCAGGAGAAAGCAATATTTATAAATAGACGCCGAGTTATTTCTGCACTGAAACTTTGCAAAAGTTTAAGAGGCAAATGATTAAGAGCAGAATGTTCAGGAGGTCATGATGATGGTTAAGCAGGGAGAATTTGTGAAGATTGAATATACCGGCAGAGTGAAGGACTCGGGAGAGGTCTTTGACACTACCGATGAGAGTGTGGCGAAGGAGAATAATGTTTACGACCCGTCAGCCCAGTATGGCGCCAGGATTATCTGTGTGGGAAAGGGGCACGTCCTGAAGGGGCTTGATGCCGCGATTGCAGAACACAAGGTGGGAGATTCTTTTACAGTGTCCCTGAAGCCGGAGGATGCGTTCGGGAAGAAAAGCGCCAAGCTCATACAGCTGATAAGCACAGGCAAGTTCAAGAAAGAGGGCATAAATCCCGTGCCGGGCATGAGGGTGAATGTTGACAATATGACAGGCACCATCAAGAGCGTCTCGGGAGGCAGAACCCTTGTGGACTTCAACCATCCTCTCGCGGGAAAGGAGCTTGTTTATGAGGTCAGGATTGTGGAGCCGGTTTCTGACAGGAGAGAACAGGTTGCCGGCATGGTGGAGTTTTATACCGGGCTGAAGCCGGTAAAGGTTGAGTATTCATCAAAAGCACCAAAAGGCGCTCCGGAAAGCGGCGAAAAGAAGAAATCCGAAAAAGAAGCAGCAGCAGAAGGAAAAGAAAAGAAAGGTGTTGAGAAAGCCGGCAAGCCCGCGGAAGCAGGAAAAGAGGAAAAAACGCAGGATAAAGACAGCGTTACTGTCTATCTGAGCACGGCAATTCCCGAGGAGATACAGAAGATTATCGGGGACAAGATAAAAGAGATTGTTTCCGTAAAAAATATATCTTTTGCCATTGGAAAAGAATAAATATCAGTTAATATCAGGTCATAGCATTCAAAGGCAAAGAATTGGTGAAGGATTAGAGGATGACCTGGCGTTGTCCGGTTTATAATCCTTTTTTGGGTGTGGAAGTTCAGGCATTGGGTGGTGCTCTCGGTCCGAACTTATCTCAGCAGGGCTGAAGAGTGCGGACATACAGAATAAATGTCTGACAATCAAATAAAATCTGCAAAATACTAATCTGGAGGGGTTTTGATGGATAGCATAATCAGGGAAGCGAGGGAACAGGCGGCGCAGGATGTTGCGAGACAGCAGCAGGCAGCACAGGGAGTAAACTCCCAGGCGGCTTCCGGGCCGAAAAGCAATGTTGATGAGGAGCTCCTGCAGCTTCTCAGCCGGCAGAAAGCGATGATTAAGGTTGTCGGAACCGGAGGCGGGGGAAACAACACTATCAACCGAATTTCCGAGGTGGGCATTGCCGGCGCGGAAACAATTGCTGTCAATACAGACGCCCAGGACCTCCTTTACACTACTGCTGACAAGAAGATTCTCATCGGAAAGGACCTGACCGCAGGCCTCGGAGCCGGCTCCCAGCCGAAGATTGGCGAGGATGCCGCAAGGGAGTCGGAGCAGGAGATAAAGCGGGCATTGGAAGGCGCTGATATGGTCTTCATTACCTGCGGCCTTGGAGGAGGCACAGGAACCGGCTCTGCTCCCGTGATTGCCGAGGTTAGCAAGAAGCTCGGCGCTCTGACTGTTGCCATTGTTACCGTGCCGTTCAAGATGGAAGGCCAGAGGAGGTATGAGAATGCAGTCATAGGCCTTGAAAAGCTTGAGAAGAATGTTGACACCCTTATTGTTATTCCTAACGACAAGCTCCTGGAGCTTGCTCCTGACCTGCCTCTGCACACTGCTTTCAAGGTTGCGGATGAAATCCTGACCAATGCTGTAAAGGGCATTGCAGAGCTTGTTACCAAGGCAGGGCTTGTCAATCTCGACTTTGCGGACATAAGGGCTGTTATGGGCAACGGCGGAGTCGCCCTTATAGGGGTTGGCGAGTCGGATACGGATAACAGGGCCATGGAGGCCGTTGAGAAAGCCATAAACAATCCCCTGCTGGATGCTGACATCTCCGGCGCCAACGGCGCTCTGATTAATGTTGCCGGAGGCCCTGACATGACTCTTGACGAAGCAAGGAAGGTTGTGGAGGCCATTTCAACACGGCTTGACGAGGATGCCCGCCTGATATGGGGGGCCCAGATTTCCGAGGACCTGGAGGGCACGATAAGGACCATGCTTATCATAACAGGGGTAAAGTCAAGCCAGATTTTTGGCGGCAGAATCTCGACGAGGGGTCCCTCGCCTGAGGAGATGGAGAACGAACTCGGCATTGAGTTTGTTGACTGAACGGACGTGGGACATGCAGACAGGGTGTTCTTGCCTGTTTGTGTTCAGCTGTCTTGTGTTTGGGAGCGGTTTAAACCATTAAGTTAAGTCCTCGTAAACTGCGCCGCTGCGCATTGCCTGTTGCTCTTCTGCTGCATCAGGAACCTTAAAAGCAGAATAAAATTAACGGAATAAAAGCAAAAATCTTTAAAAGCAGAAGCGCACCCCCGTAGGAAACCCAAGGAAAAAGATGGTTAAAATGCAGTGGTGGAACGATTTCAAAATCTTCGCAAAGGAGTGCTGGCGCGTCCTCAAGATTACCAAGAAGCCCACGAAAGAGGAGTTCAAGACCATTGTGAAGGTTTCTGGGCTTGGTCTGCTCCTGATAGGCTTCATCGGGTTCCTTGTGGTGCTCACAAAACAGTTACTTTTTTAAAGGAAATGGTATTCCCCACCAAAGTTCTTTTTAAATTTACTAAAACACCCAGTTAAAACCAGCTTGAAAGCAAAAAAGCAAAAGGAATCAAAATGACTGACGAAAACAAAACGCAGGACTCTTCAAATGTGTCAGAGGATAACATGGATGGCTCTGAAAGCAAGAGCTATATATTCGCTCTCAGGACCACCGCCAACAGGGAAGACCAGGTCATGGATTTTGTTTACAGCAACGCCAGGAAGAAGAAACTGGCCGTTTACTCGCTTATAGCTCCCCACGGCATGAGGGGCTACATATTTGTGGAGGCCGCCTCAAGAAGCGATGCGGAGCAGGCGGCATTTAACGTTCCCTATGCGCGAGGCATTCTTCCAAAAACGATTGACTACTCCGAGATTGAGCACATGCTCGAGCAGGTCAAGAGGGAGGTCAACATAAGGAAGAATGACATCGCCGAGATTATCTCAGGACCCTTCAAGAGGGAGAAGGCAAAAATCACGAGGATTGACCGCGCCAAGGAGGAGGTCGTTGTTGAGCTTCTTGAGGCGGCCGTTCCAATCCCTATTACTGTTAAAATGGACGCTGTAAAGGTCATAAGAAGAGATTCTGAAGAAGACAATGAAGACAGCGAGAATTAAAGAAGAGAGTTGAGGAGAGAGTTAAAATGGGAAAACAAACTGTTGACGCGCTTATTGAAGGCGGAAAAGCAACTGCTGCGCCGCCGCTCGGGCCCGCCTTGGGACCTTTGGGAGTGAACATCGGCCAGGTAGTCGCCGAAATCAACAAGAAGACAGCAAGCTTCAAGGGAATGCAGGTTCCCGTCAAGGTCATTGTTGATGACGAAACGAAGGAGTTCGAAATCAAGGTGGGAACTCCTCCGGCATCCGCCCTGATAAAGAAGGAGGCGGGCATTCAGAAGGGAGCATCGAATCCCCTGACAGAGAAGGTTGCTGACCTTAAGATTGAGATGATTATCAAGATTGCCAAGATGAAGGAGGACGCCCTCCTCGGAAAAACCCTGAAGGAGAAGGTCAAGGAGATTATCGGCACCTGCCAGTCAATGGGAGTGCTTGTCGAGGGCGTTTCCGCAAGGGAAGCCCTGAAGCTCGTTGACGAGGGCAGATTTGACAGGGAGATTGCCGAGGAAAAGACCGAGGTAAGCGCCGAAGAACTCAAGGAGCTTGAGGAGGAGAAGAAGCGCCTCCAGAAGGAGATTGAAGAGAAGCGCGAAGAGTACCTTGCCAAGGCAAAGGAGATAATTGCTTCAATGGAAGGCAAGGAGAAGGGCGCCATCAAGGCAAAACTCCACGAGGCAGAGATTCCCGAAGTGATTATCCACGAACTCCTCCCTGAAGATAAGGAAGCAGGCGGCAAGAAGTAACCTCCTGACCGGGGCTCACGAGGTTTAATTTTTCTTTTTAACTTATTTTATTGACGCTCGCTGATGCTCACAGCACACTGTTTCTCGAAGTGATTGAATGCTTATTCGCGATTATGTTATCTTGTTCTCCTTATCTCTACGCCTTGTTCCTGGAGAAGATTCACTATTCTTGACTTCTCGGAGCCGAGGCCCTTCCAGTCAAGAAATGCAAAGGCGGGCCTTTGAGTTGTCCGTTCCATGCACTGCGCGAGCATGTTCTCGTCGAAGTTGGCAAGAGCGTATTTCGGACAGACATGGCTCAGGAGGACTTCTCCCTTCAGAACCCTCTTGTTGAAATTCGAACAGTAGTGGGTGCCTCCGATGCCAAAAGCCAGCGGAGCTTCCCTGCCTTTCAGGGAGCCGTTTCCCGAGATGACGCGCAGGATGGTTTTCGCGATAATTCTCCCTGCCTTTCTGTCGCTCCACTGCTCTATGGTGCTGCCTATTTCTATGAATGCTGTCGGCGTTTCAACATACGGGCCGTGGTGAGTGGCTTCGAGAGTTACCTGGTAATCGTTTTGCCATCCGCTTTCTGTTTCTCCGGACCATTCTTCATGGAGCGTCAGAAAAAGGTCGTTTGTAAGCCCGGGATTAACAGGACATATCTGCCTGGGCCTGCCGCCCATCTCTGCATTCCCCCAGTTTCCGATGGTGTGGACTGACAGGCTGTGAATCTTTTTCGCAGATGAATGCGTGGTAGCGAATATGAGGTTGTCCGCCTTTATCTCCCTGTCAATGTTTTCCGCATGAATGTGCATCCTTTTCAGGGTAAAGAGTGCCGCATCACAGCCCTCAAAGAAGAGAATCTCATGCCCGTCAAACTTTCCCATTCCCTTGTAAGGGCAGTTTTTGAGCTTGGCTATGCTCATGAGGCAGGACTTGATGTTCATTCCTGCAGGGTCTTCTTCGGACACGATTACGGCATACTTAAGACGTGGAAATCCGTGATGTGATTCTGTCAAAGCGACCACCTACGCTGTGCTTTCATGTTTTCTCCAATCTTTCGCATATCAGCACAGGGGCAAGTGGAAATTTTTATAAGTTTGCAAATCAATAGAAGCGGTATGTACAACAAATGTTCCAAATGCGGGAAACTTATTGAGAAGGGGGATGAAACACGGCTTATTCCCGACCCGAAGGGAGGCGTACAGGTGCTTTGCTTTCCGTGTTACTCTGTTATGTTTGGAAACAGAGAGTGAGGAAGCGCTGAAGGACTGACTGCCGGAAAGCATTGCAGAAACGCAATCTCGGGAAAGAACAGGAACGACTCAAACGACAAAAAGAGAAAGAAGAGTTGAGAAAAAGAGATATAGAAAAAAGACAAAAACAGGAGAGTTATGCTCTCCCGAGCGTCTGCTCGTAAATTCTTATCAGAACAACTGTCTGCGCCAGGATTGCAAGCACGATTATGAGCAGAATTTCTATCATTGCAATGTCCTGCGCCATCATGTTGCCCAGCCGCATTGACTGGACGAAAATGTACAGTGCAGAAATTCCGAAAATGACCATCAAGGTTCCAATGACCTTTTCCAACACATGAGATTTTACGCGGGGAATTTTGACCCACCTCCTTTTGCTTTGAAAAATGAAATTAAAAAATGCATCCCTGATCAGGGATACAGGTAAACTCTTTCTGTGCTCATAACTTCCGGCGTGGTAAAGAGCGCGAGAGTTGCGGTTCCAATCTTCGGAATGAAGTTGACTCTTACCTCTTCTGCCTCGCCGACCTTTCCGGGGGACTCGTAGTAAACCTTTATCACATCTCCCCTCTGGAGGTTTCCGTTGACCCAGTTGCTTCCCTGCTGGAGGTACTCAACAGTGAAGTATCCTGTTCCGTAAGGATAGGGCTCCACAGTTATGTTCGCGCTCAGCGGGAAGTGATATGCGCTGTCCGTGGTTCCGTTCACTGTGAGATACCCATAGACAGTTCCGCTTCTCTGGATTGCTGATGACGTGAGGGTTACTGTTGTGTCCGCAGCCGAGAGGTCTGCCCCGCTGGAAATATTGATGAGTCCCGCTGTGCTAAGGTTGAACTGGAAGATTCCTCCTCCCATGACTCTCATATAATCCCTTGAGCCGTCCTGGTCCAGGTCTTCTTCAAGCGTGACATTATTGGACGTGTTTCCCAGAACGCCTATCTCCTGCTCGTCGCGCGTATTGTAGCCGGATATGGCATCCCTCTCGTACGTTCCTGTCGTGCCCCTGTACTGGAGAGTAGCGGTCCTTGTGTATGTGTTGACTGTCATAATCACATCTTCAAGCTTGATAGGGTCAGAGCCGGGGGCGAGCTTCATTATCTGCGTGAAGTCGTCCACATAAGTGTCTGTTCCGTCTGTGGCTGATATCTCCACGACCTTCGCGTTGGTTGATATCTGCCCCTTTGCCTGGGTACCTGTTGACAGGCCCTTTTCCTGCAAACTGCCGACAGTTTGTATGAGAACGCCTGCCGCGACAGCAGCCACAAGAAGCATCGCAATGAAGATTATAAGGGTTCCAACACCCATCTCTGCCTTTTTATGCATCATTTTCAAACCACCCTCCAAATGTGCTCTGCTTAAAACAGATAAACCCGCCTGAAAGGCGAGAACCACCCTGCAAAAAACAATTTACAGAAGAATTCATGAGAATAGTGATATATAAAGTTTTTGGTGAAAATCAGAAGCATAAAAGAATAAAAAATTGCGCGGGAAAGGGTTGGAAAAGTTCTGAAATAATTTAGGGAAAATAAAAAACAAAAAGTGTATCCTGATTAAGGATACAGGTAAACTCTTTCCGTGCTGATGACTTCCGGAGTGACGAACTGAGTCAGGGTTGATGTTCCAATCTTTGGAATGAAGTTCATTCTGATCTCTTCGTCCTCTCCCACAGGCCTTGGGGCCTCGAAGTACATCTTGATTACGTCTCCCCTCTGGAGGTTTCCGTTAACCCAGTTGCTGCCTTTCTGCAGGTACTCAACCACGAAGTAGCCCTGACCTTTGTTCTCAGGTGTTATTGTAATGTTCATGCTTGCCACGAGAGTTGCGTTCGTGTCCGTGGTTCCGTTTATGTAGACGGTAGCATATGTTGTGCCTCCGGAAGCCACGTCTGTCGTGGGGACCGAAATACTTACCGGACTTCCGCTTGCGCCGTCAATGTCTGCTCCAAGCGAAACGTTTATGTAAATCGGGCTTCCCGAGTTGCTTATGACAAACTCAAGGTTGTCGTTTCCTGAGGCATTCGCAACTCTGACGTAATCTGTCTTGCCGTCGTCGTCAAGGTCGTTGTGCAGGGGGGTGTTGCTTGTTGTTATTTCCCCGAGCTCTTCAACCCTGTAGGTAAGATATCCTGATACATTGTTGGCAATAAGGCCGTTGACTCCCCTGTACTTGAGAGTTGCTGTGCTGTCGTATGTGTTGAATGTGAAGATTGCCTGCGTTATCTTTACCGGGTCAGAGCCGGGAGCAAGCTTCATTATTGTCTCAAAGTACTTTACTGTTCCGTTCTCGCCGTTTGTGGCTGAAACTTCAATTACTCTGACATTTGTTGCTATCTGCCCTTTTGCCTGGCTGCCGGTTGACAGGGCTTTTTCCTGCAAACTGCCGGCAGTTTGTATGAGAACGCCTGCCGCGACAGCAGCCACAAGAAGCATCGCAATGAATATTATGAGCGTTCCGACGCCCATCTCTGCCTTTTTAGAGTTCATCAATTTCATTCACTTCACCTCATTCCCACGCAATTTTGAAGGCAAACCCTTGCTGTAAAGCACATAATTGATATACAAAAACATATACTATTCGCAATTATTGGGATTAGTGGTATTTAAATGTTTCGCTTTCCGCAGGTAAATCAGGCGGGATATTCTGTAATTCCGCATAAAAGGAACTGTTTCTTAATCAGCCGAGAGCCATGGTTCCAAAAGCCCAGTTTGCCATTTTCGGGACTCCCCAGCCAAGCAGGGCGCCGAGCCAGAGCATCAGATTCATGTCAAAGAGTGCTGCATACTTGTTGCCGCCGTCCACAAGCTTAACCATCAGTGCAGACATTATCGAGTGGACCAGCACCATGACGCCTATGTATATGTTTACTGTGAACATGTCAACGCTTGGAATCGGTGGGAGGATTGAACTGACTATTGACGCCATCTCGCCCTGAACCTGGGATGCTTCAAATGCCGATGAAAACATTCCTGACAGGAGCTTTGTTATGGCGGCGGACATGTAAACAGTGGTTGTGAAGCCCAGGAGGGCGCCGTAGAGTGAGCCGCGCAAGCCTGAAGCGAGCTGGAGTCGCAGCTTTCTCAGTGAAAGCAGGCGGGTAAAGTTTTTGCTTATTATATTCGCTATCTGCTGGGCGTTGCCTCCCAGATAAACGGATTCCGCAAAGATGTTAATGAAGTTCTTTATCATGTTGCTTCCGGTCTCGCCTGCGAAGTAAATCCACGACTTGAAGCGGTCGCTTCCGAGGCGGAGGCGCCGGTAGAGGTTTATTACCATCGGATTGAGTATCCCGAAATCATGGACCCTGAGGGCGCCCAGCGATGATATGACGCCTCCCTGCCTGACATAGATGGTTCCTCCAAGCGACCTGATGAAGGCAGGAAATGCCTTGTCCCTCCTGAAGACATCGTTTTCCTCCTCCACTGCCAGAAGCCCTGATACGATGAGGGGCGTCGAGGCAACCGCCAGGTTTGTCAGGAAGGGCAGTCTGTTCCACCAGAACAGAAGCGCAAGGAGAATGAAGCTGACCGGAAATGTTATCATAAGCGACTTGTGGAGCCGTTTTGTTCCCTCATCCTTTATCGGGAGGTCGTGGCAGATTGTGTCTGAAGGGATAAAGCCCTTTATCAGAAGAACCATGAGCATGTCCATGACTATTAGCGCCAGAAGAGCCCACTTTATGACAACCATTATTGAGATGCCCATTATGAGGGGAAGCAGAAGCGCGGCAGCCATTCCGAAAGCGATGGAGATTGTCATCGAAATGAACACTTCCTGAAGCATCTTGATGCTTTCAAGCGACTTTTTGTATTCTGTCTCGTAGTCATCCATGACAGCGTCCTGCTCTTCTGTAAGGAATGTTTCAAGGTCTTCGCCGAAGTCAAGGACTGCTGCGAATCTGTCGAGAAAATCACCGAATATCCTGCTGGGGGCAAGCGCGGCCATCTTCCTGCATGTCCGCGCAAATCCAAGGTTCCATGCCTTTGCCAGATACACAATTTTTTCCGCGGTGTCTGAAATGACGCCGTACTTTCTACCTTCGGCTATCTTCTTGAAGAGCATCGTCCTGTTTATGTGCAGGGTTGAAATGGTGCCGGCGTATGTTATGAAGAAGTGTATGTTTTCGTGTATTTCCACTTTTTTCAGTTCTCTCAGTATCACAGGGTACGCCGCGATGAAGATTATTCCTCCAAGGAGGAAAAGGTAGGGCACCCAGAACGGAAGGGAAAGAAAAAGCATTGTGGAGAAGAAGAGCAGGATGGACACTCCGATTACAGGAATGACAAACTTCAGGAGGAAGTCCTCCATCTTGTCAAATCCCATAAGCGCTATAAGCCGGTCCATTTTCGCTCCGTTTTGTGCATGACAGCATGAGGTTCGTGCGAATGGCAGGCGCCTGAATCATCCGTTCTCAAGCTGTCCCTTGAATCATGTTGTGATTATATTGTAAACGGAAGGGCCTGCTCGCCTTCAAGGTGATACCTCTTGAGCAGCTCCCAGACATCAAAGTAGTTGAATATCTTGTGCTCCACCATCTTTTCTATTATTCTTCTTCTCTTGTCAAGTTCTTTGTATATCTCTCTCGTGTCCTCGTAGCCGAGGATGGCTGCTATTTTCTTTTCGAGCAGGTAGGAGTTGTAAAGGCCCCTGAAGCGGTGCTTGTCCTCAACGGGGTCCCACGCGAAGACCTGTCTTGTTATGACTTTGTTGGCAACATCGTAGTACCGTTCTATCTCTGTTACAGAGAGCACCCTTCTCACAAAGTGCCCTCCGTGCGCAACCGCCTGCTGTATCAGAACAACATTAAGGTTGTCTATGAATGCTATCGGAACATTTATCGGCTCTCCTGTTAGACGCTGTATCATTGAGTGGACGCTGCCTGCGTGGAAAGTTGACATCACAGGATGGCCTGTTTGCATTGCCTGGAAAGCAACATTTCCTTCTTCGCCTCTGATTTCTCCCACTATTATGTAATTGGGTCTGCTTCTCAAAGCAGCAAGAAGAAGATCAAACATTGTAACGTCTGTTTCTTTCTTCGCTTCCCTTGTTACGAGGTGCTGCCATGTTTCGTGGGGCATCGTCACTTCCGGCGTGTTTTCTACTGTGTAGACCTTGGCTTCCGGCTTGATGAATGTTGCGGAGGCATTGAGTGTTGTTGTTTTTCCCGAAGCGGTTTCCCCGCAGACGAAGATGTTCATCCCGTTTTCCAGCATAAGCCAGAGGTATGCCGCGATTTCCGCGCTCATCGTTCCCCAGCTTACCACCTGTGTTATGGAAACCGGAACCTCTGCAAACTTTCTTACGGTAAAGCTGCTTCCTTCAAGCGAGATTTCCCTGCCGTAGATGAAGTTTACTCTTGAACCGTCGGGCATTATTGCGTCAACAACAGAGTTTGCGTCTGAGACAGGCCTTTCCACGCGCTCGCTTGTTTCAAGCATGTACTTGTTGAGAACAAGGTCGTTGGGGAAGTTGATGTTTGTGCGGACCATCTCGAAGACCTTGTGAATGCAGCTGATGTTGCCCACACCCACGCAGTGGATATCTTCAAGATAGGGGTCATTGAAGAGCGGCTCGAGTTTTCCGTAGCCGACCCGGTTTCGGATGAGGAAATACTTTATCGTCTCATATTGCTCTTTTGTTAGAATAATTTTTGACGACAGCGCCTTGGCTATCGGGTTTGGTTTGGAGTCCCCTACTTCAACGAGTTCGTTGAAAAGCTCAAGAAGAATCGGTTCTGCATCTTCTATCCTGTCCGGAACCGGAAGGCGGTGCGCTATCTCTATCATCTTGTCCATTATCCTGTCGTGCAGCTTCTGCACTTCTTCGGACATCGTGGGCTCTATGACATGGTAGAATGTTTCGCCTTCTTTCTTGTAAATGTGAACGAAGAGCGGGTCGCCGACAGGGTATATCAGGTTGGGATTGGGGATGGTCTTCATTGACCTGTCAAGTTCAGGGTAGAATTCCGGCTCGCCGTACTTCGCAGTGACCTGATTTACGTACTCTCTCAGATGCGGAAACTTCTGAAGCGCCACCTGAAAGTCCTTGGTTATCGGCGGTTTCTTTCGTCTCATGCCCATGGCTCACCTGTTTGTCGAATCAGTCGAACGAAGCGATTTCTATTATGAGCCCCTTGCCCGGCTCCACCTTGAATGGAATTGCAGGGATGAATGTGTCGGCAGGCCTCTTGAACCTGTTTATGTTGATTATTCTCACAATGCCTCCTGCGAATTCCTTGAGTTCCAGAGATAGGTAGATGTCTGCTACGCTTCTGAGCAGGGTGAGGAACTGCTTGTTGACATGCATCGGGTCAACAGAGATGAATATTGTTTTATTCAGAGAGGTTAGTTTTTTCAGGATGTTCATGACATCAAACGCCTTTGATTCAGACAGCTTGTCGCTTACCAGGAGAAATGACAGGGTGTCGATGATTATTATCTCGTTCTCAAAGAGCTGGGTTGACTGGAAAAGTTTGTCCAGAAAGTTGTCTGCCAGTTTGGAATTTCCAATGAAAGGAAACATCGGGATAAACAGGAGCTTCCCTTCAAGGAGGTAGAATTTCACGTCATAATCAAGGGATTTCATCTGGGCAAGAAAGTCCTTGGTATTGAGTTCAGTGGAGATGTATGTCACGGTCTTTCCGTTCTCCAGGAACGCGTAGCAAAATCTTTGAGAAAGAACGCTCTTTCCGGCTCCGTCAGGCCCCTCTATAAGGACGAGGGAGTTTGACGGGATGCCTCCCCCGAGGTTTCTGTTAAGTTCGTCTCTCGGAAGAGCGATGGAGATTATATCGGAAGCCATGCAATCACCTGCTGAAAAAGGAGAAGATTATGAAACAGACAATGTCTCTGAGTCGGTAACGCCGAACTGCGTGGCTACGTCCACTGTGTGAATGCCTGATGACAGGTGCCTGAACACCTGCACCCGGAGGACTTCTTTCGGGTCCCACAGCCCTTTGTTTCGGGCATCCGTGCTGTTTTCAACTCCTATTGTCCGGTTAGATGAAGTGCGGGGGATGAAAAGCCCGTCGAGGTAAATGTCTGTCTTTTCTGGGTCGAGGGTTGTCTTGCCAGTGTTCAGCACGTACACGGTGGTGGTGTTAGAGCTGTTGTCCCATGAGGCGCTGGTTATGGTTATGTCCGTTTTGAGTGTTTCAGACATGGTGTTCCACTGGGCTGTCATCGCCCCGCTTGATTCATCTACATAGTTTTTGAATACCGTAATCATGCCTGTTGCCATTCCCATTACCGCGATAAACATTATGAGATGCGTTGTGACTGTTGAAAAGCCCATTTGAAGCGCCTCGAGATTTGTATCAGCACCAGGGAAGCGTGCCAGGCAACCAGTATATCCAATACATAATTGTGGATATTTCTATACTAGTAGAAATATAAAAACCTTTCGGTTTTTCGGAAATACCGAATAAATCAAAAATCTTTAAATAGCATTAAAGAAATAAGAGGCAGCATGGAATACTGCCTGTTCTTTGACAAAGCCACGCATCAGATAAAGGACTTTTGGCCCAAGAACCTTGACGAGGAAACGAAAAACAAGCTTACTCTCGCGTGGCAGAACAGCATCATGAGAGAGATTCTCCTGGCACTCTCGGAACACGACGAGCTTACAACCCCTGAGCTGAAGAAGATTGTCGGCCATTCAATGTCGACCCTTCACGAAAACATAGAGAAGCTGAAGAGGTACGGCCTGATAGAGGCAGAGATGACCTATGTCGGAAACAAGAAGAAGGTCCTCAGAAGCAGAGTCCTGTGTGTTACCAGGAATCCCCGGCTGGTATCAAAGCTTAAGAATTTTCTTAACAAGGGCCTGTGGGTGGATTCCAGGAAATCAAAGAAGATAATCTCATTTCTGGACCAGCATCCTAACACTTATTTCTCTGTTCCGGAGATTGCGGCAAAGACGAAGATTCCTGCTGACGAGGTCGAGACGCTGCTTGAGAACTGGGATTCCCAGATAACAAGGGCGCTTTCCGACTTCCTGAAGCCGCCGCCGTTTGAGAAGAAGATTTTATACCGGTCGCTGAAAGGCAGCGATGCGAGAAAGTAAAAACATAAGCCGTATTCTTTTACTCTGCATTATTCGGAGATTTGAATTGGTTTATGCTTTGCCTCCTGTAACTGCCTCGCGGACTGCTTCTGTGATGTCCTGCTTTGTGGAGAGTGAAGCAATTTTTGAGGCAAGCGCCTCATTGCCAATCACATGCCTGACCCATTCCGCAAAGTCGTTCTTTCCTTCTGAAACGTGCTGGCGGAATGTCGCATCGTCCATTGAGGAGAGCTCCTCAAGAAGCTCGGGCAAACTTTTTACAGGCCGGCCGTCCGGAAGCCAGAAGTAATTGTCAGGGTGGACTTCCTGATGAACGTTCTGAGTTGAAGAAGCGCTTGCTGTATTGTCCACGACAGGTTTGGGTTGGGAGTCCGCTGAATCGGAGCCCTGAACAGCCGGTTCTGCGTCAGTTGGAGGAGTTGGCTGGGATTCAGCCGGAACTGATTCCTGGCTGAGTATTTTTCCCAGTTTCTCCCTGAGTTCATCTTCGATGTGCGCCTTTACGACGCTGCTCAGCTGCTGGTTGAGGGATTGCTCTATCGTCTGAACCATTTCCTTTATTTTCTGGTCGATATCCATGTGAAGTTCTTTCCTGAAGTTCGCCTTGAAGTCGGCAAGGAGATTGTTTATCCTCGTTTCAATTACATCCGCAAGAGATGCTGTCTGGTCAATCTTGTCAACAATTACAGGAGGAGATGAAGGCGATTCTTTTTCCGTCTGGTCTTTCGGGGCTTCACTGCCTGAATCATGCAGGACATTTCCGGATCCGCCCTGTTCAGGAACAGGAGTTGTTTCAGGAGCAGCATCCCGGGCGGTTCCCTGCGGGACCGGAGAAGAATCAGGAGCAGTTTGGGGCGCGTCTTTTTCCGGAACATCCGGCGTTTTCCTGTCAGAGGGCTCTTCTGCTGTGCCCTTGACTGCTTCAGAAGGTTGAGTTTGGACTGTCTGCGGCTGCTGCTGGTTGCCGTTTTCGTTTTTGCTGACAAATGGGTTGTATTGATTTGTCACCACTTCGTACAGCGCCATGAATTTCTCCATGTTGCTTTCGATTATGTTCATTCTGTCCATCGCTTTTTTGTTTTCTTTCTGTGTCTTTTCAATCTCGTTTTTCAATTCCGCGAGCTGGGAGTTGAGGTCTTTTATTTTGGTGTTGAGGTTGTCGTCAATCTCTATGAGCTCTTTTATCTGCTCCATGATGAGATTGGTCATTCTTTCGTCCTGCTCCGCCTGCTCCGCGTCTATCAGTTTGATTTTTACCTCTTTTTTGGTTGGCACTGTGTGCTTTACATTGACGACTGTCTGTTCAGGCGTCCCTGCTCCCTGCGGGCTTTGCTGAAGAGCGTTTTGCTGGGAACCGGCAGGTTGGCCTGCCTGCTGGCTGGCATCCGGACTCTGCTGGGTTCCCTGATCAGGAGGACCTGGATTGGGAGGAGCATTCTGAGCGGGCGTGTTCTGGACGCCCTGAGAAGGCGCTGAAGAGCCAGGCGAATTTTCTCCCTGTGGGGAGGCATCCTGTTGGGGGGACGTTTCCTGCTTCTCCTTGCCTATTGAGTCAAGTTCAGCGAACTTTTTTCTCAGCTCAAGAATCTCGGGGCTTACATTCTCGTCTTTCTTGCTGATTTTTCCAAGCAGAGATTTTATCATCAATATTCCTCCACAATGCCCCCTATTTAAACATCTCAAGACGAGAAGAGAGTTTAAATAATTTGTTTACAATTCAAAAATAGCAAAAGAACAAGCGGGGAAAAGAGAAAAGAAGCAGAAACCAACCTGGACTGCTTAATTGAGCGGCCAGAGCGGAACCTTTGTGGTTCTCACAACATCCGGCGTGTATGCCCTTATTTCAGAAAGCCGTCCTTTTTCTGATGTGAATATCATTCTGAACTCCTGCCCTGTTCCCAGTGCATGGTCGGGAGTTGCCTTGTAGAGCAGTTTGAGGCGTTCGCCGGAATCAAGGACTGTGTCGTCGTTGCCGTGCATGACAACGAAGCAGTATCTTGTTTCAGGTATGAGATGGTCAAAGGCGCATTCCTCAGACCAGTTTCTCAGTATAAAGCTTGTTGATGCAGGTATTGTGTTGTTGGAAGCATTTCCTGAAATGTTAACGAGCATGTAACCGTTATAATCAGAGTCAAGTATTACCTTATCCTGAACCTTCAGGGTTCTTACGCTTGTAGAGGACAGGTTGTAACCAAGGTATATCGGTCTGGACATGCCGGCATCCGAGAGGTTGAAGTATAGCACAGCTTCCCCGTTTGTTGTGGAGTTCGCTTCAAAGAGCCGGACGTAATCTTCTGTGCCGTCGCCGTCAATGTCTATAACCTTTGTCCATGAGTTGTTGTCGACCTGGCCGACTTCGTACTCACTGGGGTCCATCGATTTATGCTGGAGTGTGGCTGCCTGGTCCCAACCTTCTGTTATTATCTGGATGTCAAACTTTCTCATCTGTATGGGGTCTGAACCCGGCTGCAACCTGATGTATGCTTCGAAATCATTCAGGGTTTCTGCTGTAGAGTTGCCGTGAGCAAGAAGAGATATGACTTCTATGCTGTTTGTTATTCTCTTTCTGGCTTCAGTTCCTGCCAGAAGAGCTCTCTGCTGCAGAACTCCCGATGTCGATATAAGAACACCGGCAGCAACAGCGGCAACGAGAATAGTCGCAATAAATATGATGAGAGTCCCTATTCCCATAATTGCCTTTTTGCGTCGTGACAGCATAGTCAATTCTCATCTTTGCTATATAAATATTTAAATGTTTCGAAAAAGATTTAGTTCTCTCTCGCAGTGGTAATAAGACATATTTCCAGCCCGATGATAATTTTTCTTAGCAAAACAGAAAACAAAGAGGGAAACGCACAACAGGAACAAGTTCAGGAGATGAAAGTTAAATCAGGGACTGGAAATTCGAATTGACTGACTGCAGTAATTGTTTGACGGATAAGTTTGACCAAAAGGGACTGGCCTATTAAAGAATTGGACAAACTAAAGAAGGGGACAAAGAGTTCTGCAAAGATTTCTAACATTTCCAACAATAACGAAAGGCAAACAGGAAGGGAAAGAACAAATACGACCAAAAACAGAGTTTCCCTTTTTTGGACTTAAAAAGAAATAAAGAACCTACAAACCCTCAGAAAAACAAAACAGAGAGCGAAAGAAAACTATATTAATGAGTTTCCCTTTTTTGAACAAAAGGGCAAAGGTGTTGAAAGCAGGCAGTGAAACGATGCGGCAAACTTCGGGGGGCGCAGACGGACCAAAAAGAGTGCGAAAGAGTGCGAAAATCGAGGGATTCGGCGGATAATCGCACAGGAATTTGGAGAGACGCATCAATGGGTCGCGAAAAAAAACAGGCAGGCCGCAGAGCCGGCAGGACTTCTAAAAATACCGGCAGGTCTTCATCACGGCTGCGCCCAATACGCGAGGGGGAAGAGCAAAAAATCCGGTTTCTGACGCTGAAAGAGTGGGAGAGAATAAAAGAACAGCCGAAAAATCTGCGCGACCAGATAATCATTGAGCTTCTCTACGCAACCGGCTGCACTGTGAACGAGCTTGTGAACATTAAGGTTTCTGATTTGTCCTTTGAAAAGCACGAGGTCAGGATAGGCGCCGAGAGTTCGCGCAATCATGAAGGAAGAAAAGCGCTGATTCCTTCTTCGCTGATTGAGAAGATAGAAGATTACCTGAGAGAGATTCATCCCGGAGAGGAAAAGAGCAGATACCTTCTCGCCACGAGGCAAAGCCCCCAAATCACAACAAAAAGAGTGAGGCAAATAGTCCAGAAGTATGCATCCCTTGCCGGGGTGAAAGACAAGAACAATCCCCAGATACTGAGATACACCCACATAGTCCACGCTTTCAGAAAAGGAGTGCCGATACCTGCAATCCAGAGGCAGGTGGGAATCAAGAGGTCAAGAGCCATTCAGATATTCAACCAGCTGAAAACCGAAGTGACAGAGGACGCTTACAGAGCGTTCTGGGAATGACAGCAGAAACCTGCATGACAACAGGAAAGAAAAAGAGGAAGAAGATGGGAGAAAGAGGCCCTGAAAAAAGAGGAACAGGAAAAAAGGAGAGGCCCCCAGATAGTTGGGGAAGCACGCTCTCAAAGCATGGCACAGCCCTCGCCATGAGCATAATAGTCATACTTCTCCTCGCAAGCTCACTGAAGGTTGCTGCCGAGCAGCAGCTCGATGTAAAAGTCAAACTGGATGTGAGCGCCCGAGAGCTGGCTCCCGGAGAAACAGCGGCTTTCAGCGCCTCGACATACATAAACAACATACTCGTTCTTTCAGTTCCGACAAAGGTTCAAATTATCGGCCCTCTCGGCGACATAACCGAAGCGCCTCTTGAGAACATCGGCGGATTTTACAGGGGCGTTTTCAACGGATCCCGCATAGGAACTTACAGATTGATAGCAACCTCTGTTGTGAACGGGAACCATTACTCCGCCCAGGAAAAGATTCTTGTTAAAAATCCTGAGCTGAATATTGTTGTCAGGGCGGACGACCTTGAGATTAAAGACAACAAAACCAACGTGACAGGCGAGTTAAGCGTCAGCCCGCCTCCTGAAACGCCGGTAGTTTTGTCACTTACGTCCCCCAAAGGCATGAATTATATGCTTTGCAATGTAACATGCTTCAACTGCACGTTTTCCTGCGCAAATGAAGGGCTTCTTGAAGTGGGAGAGTACAAGCTGAGCGCAGAGACAACATACAAGGGGGTTCTGTTCAAGACGCATGACTATTTCAGGGTGAAGCTTCCGATAGACAGGAATCTCAGGATAAAGCTTGACCACAAGCCATTCTACAAGCCCGGAGAGATGGTGGTTGTCGAGGCATCTCTTCTGGAAAAACATGAGTCGTTCCGAAACGGGCTCAGGATTGAAAGCTGGAACAGGACATTCAATCCTTCAGTAAGGTTGCAGATAGAGGATCCGGAGGGCGTAAAGTTTGACCTGACTCCCGTCCTGAGCAGCGACGGATTCAGCACCCACTACAAATTTTATGCCGGCGATGCGGGAACTTACAGGATACTGGCTGAAGCTCTGATGTCTGGCAGGTACACCCGGACAGAATCAGAGTTCAGAGTGGAAAGCGGAGCCGGCACCATCAAGCTGGCAGATTATGAAACATACGAAGCAAAAGACGAAACAGGAAAGACATGGATTATCGTGCCTGTCAAAAAGGATAAGCTGGTAAATTCGGAATGGCTTGACCTTACCGGCGCAGGCATAACGGGAATAAATGGCGGGGATAACAAAAAGATAAGGATTGCCAGGATTGACGCAATAGTGAACAACCACATCCTGCCAATGCTGACGAAAAAGATTCTTGAAGGGCATCATGAGGAGTACTTCTCAATCAGGGAATGGTCAGAGAGTGCCGGAAGAATAGCATTCGGAAGCGCTGATTCTAAAAACGGCGGAGAAACAGCTTACATACAGATTCTTCTGGAACCCCTCGGAAGAGATTATCAGTTGAGAGCAGGATTCAACTCATCTTCCGGAACTCATGATTTAGAGAGCAGTGAAGAACTGGGCGCAGGCACGGGCACTTTAAACAACACAGTTTCTGAAAACAGAACTGAGAAGACAGAACTCAACAAAACCCCTGAGAACGGGACTGCTGGAGAAGAACAAGAAGAAGCTAACGTCAAAGCAGAAAACGGAGAACTGGGCATCGCCGCAAGAGAAATCGAACAACCAAAGCATGGAGAACTGAAGCAGAATAATTCGGTTCTGAATGTGTCTGTTGGCATGTGCAGGACTTC